>CAZHAO010000304.1:0-1513 GCA_964530375.1 uncultured Methanotrichaceae archaeon | reverse complement strand
ATCGGAGATTTCGCTATTTATCTTGAGGGGTGGTTCTCATGATGAAGATCAGGATAGTAAGCTCGAAGGACGATATAAACGATCTTACGAGGAATGATCATACGGTACACCTGGCTTTTCGGGCCTCCAGCACCGACATGTTCAAGCTGCTCCAGTCCAGCCCGCGGCTCAGGGCCATTCAGGTCCCGCCCTCGTACTACAAGAACATGCCCAATACCGGGCGGGCCTTTCTGGAGACGCAGGGCGTCGAGATCATCGAGGGAGATGTCTGGGGCCACAGAAAGGACATCGACGAGTATTATGTCATCAACGACAAGATAATAGGGCGAATAAACGACCTCCAGTCTGATGGGCTGAACGTCGAAGAGATCTCATCGAGGATCTCCTGGGAGTCGAAGCTCTCGCCGGCGATGGTCAACTACATCATCAAGCAGTCGGCTTGATGGGGACAAAACCCGGCCTTTTTCGGACGGCTGATCCGGCGCCCCGTCGAGCCCCCTACCTTTCATTTTTCAATCTCAGATTCGCCTCCATCGGCACCAGCCAGCATCTCCACCATCCGATCGAGGACCTCCGCCACCCCCTCCCCCGTCGATGTGGACATGGTCATCTCTGCGCCCTCGTAGGAGATCAGGTCGCTCTTGTTTGCCACCACCAGGACGGGAAGTCGAAGCCAGCTCTTGACGTCGGCCAGAAGTTGGAGCTGGTCGGCGAGGGAGAAACCGCAGTACTCGCTCGGGTCCAGGATGAAGAGGACTGCGCCCCGGAGATGGCGGAGGGCGGCTATCGCCTGAAGCTCGATCTCGTTTCTCATGGAGAGGGGCCGATCGAGAAGTCCTGGGGTGTCGACCACCTGGTAGCGCTGATGGTCCCGGGCAAAGTGGCCCACCCCCACCCCCTTGGTGGTGAAGGGGTAGCTTGCGATCTCGGGCCGCGCCCCGGTGACTGCGACCACGAAGCTCGACTTGCCGACGTTGGGGTATCCCGCGACGATGATGGTGGGGACGTCGGGGTCCACTGTGGGCATGCTTCTCAGCCTCTGGCGGGCGTCGTTCAGGAATAGAAGGTCTGGCTCGATCGACCTCATCACCGATGCCATCCTCCCGAAGGCGGCCCTTCTGACCGAGGGCTTATTTGGAGCACCCTTCATCTTCGTCAGGTGGTCTTTGGTTATCGCCCGGATCTGAGATGCTGCCCAGGAGACCCTCGAGAGGTGGACCCTCATCTCGTCCACCCCCACCGCGGCGTCGGCCAGGTCGCGGTAGAAGGGGGGGATGTTCATGAAGGAGGGGTACTTACGGACCAGGTTTGTCAGATTGTCTGAGAGGATGTTTCCGGCGGTCATCAGCATCGATTCGTCCTTCTTCTCACCTGTCGCCGCCCTCGTCGACCTTCTGAAGGCCCGGTCCACCAGCTCCTGGGAGGTGGGGACGGTTGGAAGCCTTTCGAACATAACCGCCATGGACGGTTCCCAGAGAAGATAAACTTTGAGTCCGGGGCAAAAGCTCATCAA
>CAZHAO010000303.1:0-1557 GCA_964530375.1 uncultured Methanotrichaceae archaeon | reverse complement strand
TCTTCGAGAAAGACCCCCTCATCCCCGAGGCCTGGAAGGGCGACTGGAACGTCTCGGTCGTCCTGCAGGACGAGGCGAGCGGAGCCGCCACCGGCGGCCGGATCTATCTCACCAACATCCACCGCCTCTACGACACGTCAAAGCGGAAGAAGAAGGACCAGGTCGAGACCCACGACTGGCTGGGCCCTGCCGTCTCGAAGGCTAGGGCCCTGGATACGGGCGAGGCCCTCCGGGAGAGGGTGACCTCTCACCGCAGAATGATGGTCTTGAACGACGAGGCCCACCACCTCTGGGACCCCGACAGCGCCTGGAACGATGCCATCGAGTACGTCCATCAGACGATCCGGGAGCGGACCGGCGGGGGGATCGTCTCCCAGCTCGACTTCTCCGCCACCCCCAAGGACGACCACGGCCGGATCTTCCAGCACGTGATATGCGACACCCCTCTCGGCGAGGCCGTCGACGGGGGGATCGTCAAGATCCCGGTCATCGGCCGAGGGGAAGGGCTGGTGGAGCACCCCAGCGGCAACGCCGCCGACAAGTTCCAGCAGCACCTCATGATCGGATACAAGCGCTGGCAGCTATCCAAAGAAGAATGGGAGAAATCCGGCAAAAAGCCCCTCCTCTTCATAATGGCCGAGAACACGGAGGCGGCAGACCAGATAGCTCACCGCTTGAATAAAGACCCCCTGTACTCAGACCTCAACAACAGGACCATCAACCTCCACACTCGGCTCAAGGGCAAGATCAAATGGATGGGCGGGAAGAAGAAAGGCATCCCCGTCTTCGAGGCGAGCGAGACGGCTATCACCGAGGAGGACCTCAGCGAGCTTCGAAAGCTCTCTCGGGAGCTGGACCTCGGCACCAGCCCCTACTGCTGTATAGTCTCCGTTCTGATGCTTCGAGAGGGCTGGGACGTGCGGAACGTCACCACCATCGTCCCCCTTCGGCCCTATACCACCAAGGCCCAGATCCTCCCCGAGCAGACCCTGGGCCGGGGCCTCAGGCGGATGACCTATCCTGGGGGCCCCTCTGAGATCCTGACCGTTGTTGAGCATCCGGTCTTCGTCTCCCTCTACGAGGAAGAGCTGGGGGAGGAAGGGGTCTATCCAACGGTCGTCGACGCCGACAAGGTCCCCACCATCACGGTCACCATCTTCCCCGATGGCGAGCACAAGGATCTGACCGAGCTTGATATGGTGGTCCCCGCCGTCTCTCCCGCCTACACCCGCATCCCCAAGATAGAGGGGCTCACCATAGAGGATGTGAGGGCTCGGTTCTCCTCCCTCTCGCCCCTCAAGCTCCGAGAGCAATCGTCCTTCGGCGAGGTCCATTATGAGGGGCGCCACCTGGTCACAAACGAGATCGTCGAGCAGATGACCATCAAGATGCCCCTCCTGGAGAGCGGCGTCGGAGCCATATCCTTCTACAGGAGCGAGCTGGAGCAGATCACGGGGCTCCACGGGCTCCACCCCACCCTCGCCCCCCTGCTGGAGATATTCCTGACGGAGATGCTCTTCGGGGAGAGGGTATCCCTCTTCGACCAGCGGCTCATAA
>CAZHAO010000302.1:0-1590 GCA_964530375.1 uncultured Methanotrichaceae archaeon | reverse complement strand
CTGTAGGGCAGCGTTTCATCGAGCAGCTTTGGGACCATCCCTGGTTTGAGCTGACGAGCCTTGCAGCCTCCGAGAGGAGCGCCGGGAAGAAGTACAGCGAGGCTGCCCGGTGGCGGCTGGAGCACGAGCTACCGCATGAGGTCGCCGAGATGGGCGTGGTGGCCGTCGACCCCAAGGAGGTGGAGGCCGACGTCGTCTTCTCGGCGCTCCCCGCCGACGAGGCGAAGAAGGCCGAGGCCGACTTCGCCCGGGCCGGGTTTGTCGTGGCCAGCAACGCCAGCGCGTACCGGTTCGACCCCGACGTCCCCCTGATGATCCCCGAGTGCAATTCCGACCACCTCGGCCTCATCGACGTCCAGCAGAAGAAGCGGGGCTGGGACGGCTATATCGTCACCAACCCCAACTGCACCACCATCATGTTCGCCCTGACTCTCAAGCCCCTCATGCCCATGGATATCAAAAGGGTGATCGTCGCCTCGATGCAGGCGGTCAGCGGCGCCGGATACGAGGGCGTCCCCTCCATGGCCATCCTCGGCAACGTCATCCCCTTCATCTCCGGCGAGGAGGAGAAGGTGGAGAAGGAGGCCCAGAAGATCCTGGGGACCTTCGACGGCGACGAGATCGTCGACGCCCCCTTCGACGTCAGCGCTAGCTGCCACCGGGTCCCCGTGATGGACGGCCACACCGAGGCCCTCTGGGTGGAGATGGCGTCAAACCCCAACCCCGCCGAGGTGAGAGAGGCCTTCCTCAAATTCGACCCCGGCCTCTCCGACCTGCCCACAGAGCCGGAGAAGCCCCTCATCGTCCGGGACGAGCCGGACAGGCCCCAGCCGAGGCTCGACAGGAGCGCCGGCAAGGGGATGGCCGTCTCCGTCGGCCGGATCAGATCTGGTATCCGCTACATCGTCATGGGCCACAACACCGTCCGGGGCGCCGCCGGCGCCAGCGTCCTGAACGCGGAGCTCCTCTCCAAGAAGGGAATGCTCTAGATGCTGATCATAGCCTGGGAGGTGACGGCGGCCTGTAACCTCTCCTGCGATTACTGCCGGGCCTCGGCCACCGCCTCCCCCGACGAGGCGGAGCTCTCGACGGAGGATGCGATGGCCTTCATCGACCAGGTCGCCCCCGAGAGGCCGATGATGATCCTCAGCGGGGGAGAGCCGCTCCTCCGGACCGACCTCTTCGACCTGGCGAAATACGCCACCGATCGGGGCGTCCAGGTCTCCCTCGCATCCAACGGGACCCTCATAACCCCCGAGACGGTTGATAAGATAAAAGAGGCAGGGATCGCTCGGGTCAGCATCAGCCTCGACGGCCCCACCCCCGAGGTCCACGACGCGGTCCGGGGCCCCGGCTCCTTCGACCTCGCCATGCGGGGGATCGAGAACCTGCGAGGCAAAGTCGACTTTCAGATCAACATGACCATCACCAAGGAGAACCTCGACGCTGTCTGTGCCACCATGGACCTGGCCGAGAGGCTCGGGGCCGTGGCGTTCCACCTGTTTTTCCTGGTTCCTACGGGCCGAGGGAGGGAGGAGGAGCTGGTGACTCCAGAAGAGCAGGACGGGATCCTCCGCTGGGTGGCAAAAG
>CAZHAO010000301.1:0-1607 GCA_964530375.1 uncultured Methanotrichaceae archaeon | reverse complement strand
ATCCTCTTCTCGATGGTCGTCACTATCCTGTCGTTGTCCATGAACTCCAGGCCCGCTCCGCAGAAGGGGCATACGAAGTTGTTCTCGCTCGCCTCGTCGAAGACGAAACGGGCACAGCCGTTGACGCATGCGTAGAATATGTTGTTCTTCTCGTAAGATAGCCTCTCTTCGAGCTTTCTCAGGAGCTTTCTCGTCTCCAACTCCAGGGCCCGGTCAAGGTTCTCGACGCATAAAGTCCATAGATATGTCAACCACCCGCTCTCCGGATCCCTCTCCCTCCTGTACTTGGCGAGGCGGTGCTCATAGAGGAGATAAAGAGTCCTTCGGACGGTGTTTAGGCCGATCCGTGTGATCTCTGCCACGTATTCGTCTGTAACCTCCTCGTCGGGCATGCATTCGACGATCTGGAGCCCCTCCTCCCCCACGAGCTTGCAGAGATAAGCGCGGTAGATAGGGTCCTCAATCAAAACCAAGAGATCACCACTGGGTCCTCCCGGAGGGAGATCTGCGGATTCGATAGTTTCAGCCATCTTATTACTCTCTATATGTGCACATTATTGCTTATAGCGATTTCCCTTCCCCTTCCCCTGGTTTGGCGATGGCATTATTTGTAATATCGCTATCCAACGCCCCGGAAAAGGGGAGGGCAAAAAGACCCCGTCCCCTGGATCAAGGATCTCACTGAATGGAAAGGGTAGAGACCAAAGTCCGCTCAAGAGGTTCCCCTTCTTTGGCCCTTTATCCTCTCGACGAAACGGTTCTTCTTGGCGATCGCCCTTTCGGCCGCCAGGTCCACCTTCTCCCTCATCTCGGCGAAGTCCCGGACGGGTCCCTCGTCCACCGCCTTCTTTATGGGGGTGTAGGCCGACTCTCGGAACCGGGGCTCAAAGTCCTTTATCCCATCTCTGGTATGAAGCTCGACGCCCGAGCCCTCCTCGACCCGTCCGATCCTCTCGATCTCAACCCCCGTGGACCTCACCACCTTCATTATCTCCTCGACGGAGGAGGGCGGGGCGATGATGAGGAGAGCGTCTATCGAGACCCCGAGGTAGTCGATCTTGAGGGCCTCCAGCATCTCGAATACCCTTCTGTTCACGAGCCGCGCCATCCTCTCCTCCTCAAAGACGAGCTTCGCCCCCGCGGTCTTCGAGATCTCCTTGGCGTCGCCCCTGATCCCCCCGTTGGTGACGTCGGTCATGGCGTGGATCTCGACGTCCGAATCGAGGAGGGCGGACGCCGCCTCCAGGAACTTAACGTTGATCGTCTCATCGACGACGTCATGCCAGCCGTAGTAGAGGGCGGCGGCGCAGACCGTCCCCCCGCCGGCCCCCTCGGTCATGAGGATGACGTCCCCGGGGGCGGCGTCCTTTCTCGGCGAAAGGAGGTCTGATACCCCAACGGCGCCGACGCAGCCCGTGAGCCGATTTCCGATCACCATGTCGCCCCCGATCCGGAGGGTGGAGCCGGTTATGAGGGGGACGTTCGTCAGCTCTCCGACGGCGGCGATCCCCGCCAGGTGGTCGAAGAGGCGGCTGACGTCGCCGTCGTCGGCGAGATGAATGTCCGAGAACATGGCGACGGGCCGGGCCCTCATGACCAGGATGTCC
>CAZHAO010000300.1:0-1637 GCA_964530375.1 uncultured Methanotrichaceae archaeon | reverse complement strand
GGCGAGGAGGTGGTGGGCGAGGGTCGTCGGCTGGGCGTGCTGGAGGTGGGTGAACCCCGGGATTATCGCCTCAGAGTTCTCGGCGGCCCTCTCGACCAGGGCCTTGGCGAGGCCGTCCACCTCGGCCATAAGGCCGATGACCTCCTCCCGGAGGACGATCCGGATGCAGGTGGCGACCTCGTCGTTTCGAGACCTTCCGGTGTGCATCCTGCCTCCGACGGCGCCTATTCTCGCAATCAGCTCCGCCTCGATCGCCTCGTGGACGTCTTCGCCCTCTCCGAGGCTCTCCTCCTCGATCCCATCGAGCCCCGCTGCGATCTCTGAAAACTCCTCGGGTGCGATCAGGCCCCGCTCCTTCAGCATCACCAGGTGGGCCCTGTCCACCAGGAGGTCCGCCTCGAAGATCCAGCGGTCGGCCTCTCGGGAGGATATGAACTCCAGCACCTCCCCGGAGATCTCCCCCAGCCTCTCTCCTCTCAATAGCATCGTTCCCCTCCCTCCTCTCATCAGGTTGTATAATCCGCGTTGATCTTGACGTAGTCGTAGGAGAGGTCGCAGCCGAAGGCGCGGGCGGAACCGTCGCCGAGGCCCAGGTCGAGTTTGATCAGAAGCTCCTCAGACCTCATCGCCTCCTCGGCCTCCTCCAGGACGCCGTCGACGATCTTGCCCCGCCGGACCAGGAATACATCTCCGTCCCGGCCCGCTGCAGATATCGAGAGGGTGATCTTCTCGGGGTCGATCTCGGCTCCGGACCTTCCAGCTGCCGCCACGATCCTCCCCCAGTTGGGGTCGTTCCCGAATATGGCGGTCTTGACGAGGCTGCTTCTCATGATCGTCTTGGCGACGAGGCGGGCGTCCTCCCCGTCCATCGCCCCCGATACCTGCATCTCTACGAGCTTCGTGGCGCCCTCGCCGTCTTTCGCCATCATCTTTGCGAGCTCGGTGCAGACGAAGCTTAGGGCCTCCCTGAACTCATCGAGATCGCAGTCCACCTTTCCCGTCGCCGTGATCAGGACCATGTCGTTGGTGCTGGTGTCTCCGTCGACGATCAGCATGTTGAAGCTCTCGTCGACAGCCTCGGTGAGGCACTCCTGAAGCGCCTCCGACGACACTTTTGCGTCGGTGAAGATGAAGGAGAGCATCGTCGCCATGTTGGGCTCTATCATCCCTGCGCCCTTGGTGATCCCCGCCACTCTCAATCCGGCGTGCTCGACGGCGATCTCTTTTACCACAGTGTCCGTCGTCATGACCGCCTTCGCCGCCTCCCCGCTTGCCCCAAGGTCGCTTCGCAGCTTCGACTTAGCCTCGAAGAAGAGATCGTTCATCAGGTCCCTGTCGAGATACCTCCCGATGACCCCCGTCGAGGCGACTCCGATCTTCTCGGGCCCGACGCCCAGATGGTCCGCGAGGAGGCATGCCATCCAGCGGGCGTCTTCGACCCCCCGCGGGCCGGTATAGGCGTTGGCGCAGCCGCTGTTGGCGATAACCCCCTCAAGCCGTCCTTCTGACGCCTTCAGGTTCTCGGCGGTGACGTCCAGGGGCGCCGCCCTGATCCTGTTTTTGGTGAAGACGCCGGCGGCAACGCCGCTGGCGGCGATGAGGGCCACGCCGTACTTGCCCCGCTTCACCCCCGAGGC
>CAZHAO010000299.1:0-1663 GCA_964530375.1 uncultured Methanotrichaceae archaeon | reverse complement strand
GCCGAAGATGGAGTTTGCCAGGATGACGACCTTGCCGGCGGTGTCTATCCCGTCGACGTCGTAGGCGGGGTCCGCCTCGGCGATCCCCAGCTCCTGGGCTTCGGTGAGGGCGTAGCTGTAGGTGTACTTCTCCTCCATCATCCGCGTCAGGATGTAGTTGCAGGTGCCGTTGAAGATCCCCCTGATGCTGAGGATCTCGTTTCCCACCAGGTTCTTCTCGATGAGGCTGATGAGGGGCATCGTCCCGCCGACGGTAGCCTCGTACTTGAGCATGACGCCGTTATCCGAGGCCAGCTCTTTGAGGTGGTTATAGGCCACCACCAGCGGCCCCTTGTTGGAGGTGACGACGTGCTTTCCTAGTTTGAGGGACTCCTCGATGTGGCCGAGGCCGGGCTGGCCGTGGACGATGTTGGTGGGGGTGACCTCCACCACCAGGTCGGAGTCCACCTCCCGGATCGCCTCCTTCCCGATGATGCCGAGGTTCGCGATCCCCTCGAGGTTCTTCGCCCCGGAGAGGCCCCTAGGGTCTATCCCGTCGGCGTCGAGGAGGGTTCCGGTGATGTCGGTGACCGAGACGATCTTCAGGTCGAGGCCCATATTCCTCAACAGCTCCCTCTTTCTTCTCACCACCTCCAAAACGCCGTGGCCGACTATCCCGAACCCCACCAAAGATATCCTGACCTCTCTCATATCTTCTCAGCCTCGATAGGTTCTATCACCAGGAGATCCTTCTCTCTTCCCACCTCGCGGAGGATGGAGAGGGACTTCCCTATCTCCTCTTTTCCCGTCGCCCTGATCCTCATGTAGGCGGAGGAGGGCTCGTCGATCCCCGGCATCCTGAGGGAGAGGTCCTCCACCTCCGCAAAGCCGGTGGAATCGATCCGGTCGATGGTGTCCCCGAGACCGGTGTGGACCACGTGGCCGATCAGAAGGACGGATATCTCCTCGATGAACCGGTCCTCGCCCGCCCTCACCACCACGATCCCGTTCTCCTGGAGCTGTTTTTTTACGTTATCGATGTTTGAAGGGTCGATCTCGAAGACGATCTGGACCGGGACGGTGCCCCGCGGAGTTTTGCGATCTCGGTGGTGGACCACGCTGATGATGTTCCCCTTGTACTTCTTGAATGGCTCCAAGGACAGCAAGAGCTGCCCGGGTACGTCCTGCAGTTCCAAGTCCATCGAAAGTCGCATAAAACGCATTCCTCATCTAATTGCTGCAAACACCCATCAGCTTATCGAACATAAAGGTTGTGCAGAAAAAGTACTTTATTTGAGAGTTCTAATGCTGTACCAATGGTCAGAAAAGATGCAGAAAACGTCATCGTGAAGTTCATAAAAGATCAGGTGGAGGCTGCCGGGGCCGGGGGCGTCGTCCTGGGGCTTTCCGGCGGCCTCGACTCTGCGACCGTCGCCTTCCTCGCGGCCCAAGCCCTGGGGCCGGACCGGGTCCTGGCCCTCCTGCTGCCAGAGGCGGGGGTGACGCCGGAGGCGGACGTCGAGGACGCGAGGGATGTCGCCTCGATCCTCCGGATCAGGGCGATGGAGATCGAGATATCCGGGATCCTCGGCTGCTACTCCGACGTCCTCCCCACCGCCGAAGCCCCGAGGGTGGTAAACGGGAACCTGAAGGCCCGGGTGAGGATGACCTTCCTCTACTGGCA
>CAZHAO010000298.1:0-1665 GCA_964530375.1 uncultured Methanotrichaceae archaeon | reverse complement strand
ATAAAAACAAATTATAACTGACGTAACGGAAAGATCTCTAACTGCGCTTAAGGCAAAAAGAGATAAATCTTTCGAGGGTGTTCGATGGGACCTTCAGGGTCCCCCCGTCCCCTCATCAGAATATCGCTGCCAGGGCGTAAAGAGGCAGAATGAACGTGACCAGGAACCCGACGATCATCAGTATGAATGCCAATCCATTATCTCCCATGAATATCCTCACCTCAGCATCCTCAGCCAGTTGGCCGTAAGTTATGGGGAGGTTGTATTAATTACTATCGGAAGGACTCAGACTGAGAGTCGCGGATCGAGGCCAATACCTTTAACTATCTTCGGCCTCGTGATGAAAGATGTGCGATCGATCCAGAAGACCGGTACAAAGGAGCTTGGCGGCAAGCTGGAACGAAGCAGGACTACGGGCGCAAGATACATCCTGCTGAAGCCGGCAGGATATCCTCTCAAGAGCATTTTTCAGGATTATCCCGAGGTCGCCGACCCCCGTCTCTTCGAGCGTTACGCCCGCGAACAGTGGTATGGCGAGCTGGTGAGGCCCGGATGTTATCTCTTCGATCGAAGGCTTTACCCCGATTTCGCCTTCAAGGTGATAAGGGCCAATCCTCGCGTCTCAGTGGTGGGGTCGGAGACGAAGATCGTGGTGGAGAGGAGGAGGGCCGAGGCTGCCAAGATCAAAAACGAGGTCAGCTTCGAGGACGTCGTCGGCCAGACCGATGCGAAAAGGAAGATGAAGATCGTGGAGAAGTTCCTCTCAGAGCCGGAGCGTTTCGGCAGGTGGGCTCCGAAGAACATACTCTTCTACGGCCCTTCCGGCACCGGCAAGACGATGATGGCAAAGGCCCTCTCAGGCGAGACGGAGGTCCCCATGATCCCGATAAAGGCGACGGCCCTCATCGGCGAGTTCGTAGGGGAGGGATCGAGGCAGATCCACGGCCTTTACAAGAGGGCGGAAGAGATGGCCCCATGCATAATCTTCATCGACGAGCTGGACGCCATAGCTTTGGACAGGAGGTACCAGGACCTCCGGGGCGACGTCTCCGAGGTGGTGAACGCCCTCCTCACGGAGATGGACGGGATCCATTCGAGGAAGGGGGTCTGCACCATCGCCGCCACCAACAAGATAGAGTTCCTCGACGAATCGATCCGGTCCAGGTTCGAGGAGGAGATCAGGTTCGGCCTGCCGAACGCCGAGGAGAGGCTTTCGATCATCGAAAAGAACGTTTCGACCCTCCCGGCGGAGGTGGGACCTCTGAACGTGGCGGCTCTCGCGAGGCTCACCGAGGGGTTCTCAGGCCGGGACCTGGTGGAGAAGGTCCTGAAGGTGGCCCTCCACGCCGCCATCATCGACGAGGCGCCAATTGAGCAGCGCCACCTGGAAGAGGCTGTGGCAAAGGTGAAGAAGGATACGAGAGATCCGCCGGCAGAGATGTTCTCCTGAGGGCGGCAAGCCCTTCAGGCCCTTATTTTGAGCCCTCGTCACCTCCTCAGCGCGTCCACGAAACGCCCACCGGCCGTCTGCCGAAGTTCAGAGGAAAGGGCTTTTGTACAATTTAGTTCAATATAGTTGAAAATGGCGATGTTATGTGGCGGGAGATTCTGGCCAAGTTCAAGCGCTATCCGGCTCAGGAGAAGGTAGTAAGGCTGATATTGGAG
>CAZHAO010000297.1:0-1704 GCA_964530375.1 uncultured Methanotrichaceae archaeon | reverse complement strand
ACCCAGACATCGTAATAGTTGGTCGAGGCGCAGGCGAACTCGCCGTCGTAGAGGATGACGTCGAGGGTGGTGCCGAGGCCCCGCTCCTCCTTCACCTCGAGGATGGTGCCGACGCCGGGGCCGCTGGCCCTGACCATCAAGTTCTCCTTCAAAAACTTCTGGGCGAGCCCCAGAAGGACCATCAGAAGGTCTGGAACGCCCTCGCCGGAGATGGAGCTTATCGGCACGACGCCGATGTTCTTGGTGAAGTCGCTGATCCGGTCGTACCGATCCGAGTTGAAGCCGTGCTTGTAGAGCTCCCCTATCAGCTCGTAGATCCGGCTGTCGAGGTCTCCGCGGACCCTCTCGCTCTGGGCTTTGAGGGTCGCGGCCAGGGGCGCGCCCTCCACCGGATTCCATCCTGATATCCGATCTATCTTGTTCGCGGCCACCACGAAGGGGGTGCGGTACATCTTCAGGATGTTTATCGACTCTATAGTCTGGGGCTGGAACCCTTCGGTCACGTCCACGATGAGGACGGCGAGATCTGCGAGAGATCCGCCCCTGCTCCGAAGGGTGGTGAAAGAATGGTGGCCAGGGGTGTCGATGAAGAGGAGGCCCGGTATCTGGAAGTCGCCTCTATAAATCGGCCCGCAGACATCTTTGATGACGTTGAGAGGGATCTCGGTGGCTCCGATGTGCTGGGTTATGGCGCCCGCCTCGCCCTCGGCGATGGTGGTGCCTCTGATCTTGTCGAGAAGGGTGGTCTTGCCGTGGTCTACGTGACCCATCACGCAGACGATGGGGGTTCTCAGGTTGGACTCGGCCTGGACCTTCCCCTTCTTCGCCTTCCTCGATTTCTGCTTCATGACCGATCACATCCGAACCCCGTCAGTTCTGAGGCGGCGACGAGGCCGCCTCCATCGCGAATCTGCGTGACAAAAGCCCGGCTCACTCGTAGAGCCAGGCCTCGTCTATCCTGGTGTAGCTTAAAAGCTCGGCCTCGCTGAAGTGGAGGGCGATCTCCCTTGCCGCCGACTCGGGAGAGTCGGAGCCGTGGATCACGTTCCGCCCCATGTCCAGGCCATAGTCCCCCCGGATGGTGCCGGGCTGGGCTTTTGTGGGGTTGGTGGCCCCGTTCATCTTCCTGACCTCGGAGATGGCGTCTTTACCCTCCACCACCATCGGAACCGCGGGGCCGGAGGTGATGAAGCCGACGAGGTCTTTGAAGAAGGGCTTCTTCGAGTGCTCGACGTAATGCTCTTTTGCGACGTCTTGGGGCAAAGTCATCATCTTCATGGCCACGATCTTGAGCCCTTTCGCCTCGAACCTCTGGACGATCTTGCCCACGAGACCGCGCTGGACAGCGTCGGGCTTGATCATGACGAAAGTCCTCTCCAACCCCTACCACCCTTTGATGGCCCACTCGATCCTTCTCGGGACCCTCTTGAGCCCGATCATGTTCTTCTCACATTTGGACGAGCAGAAATAGTATACAGTGCCGTCCTTCTTGGCGTAGATCTTCCCTGTGCCGGCCTCTATCTTCCGGTTGCAAAAGGAGCACTTTCTCTCTTCCATGAGACCTCACCTGGTGGTAAGCTTCTTCGCCTCTCTTGCGGTCTCAAGCAGCATCAGCACGTCCCCCATCCTGATGGGGCCCATGCAGTTCCTGGTGATGATGCGGCCCTTGTTGCTTCCTTCCAGAATCCTGCACTTGATCTGGGT
>CAZHAO010000296.1:0-1713 GCA_964530375.1 uncultured Methanotrichaceae archaeon | reverse complement strand
CCCGGGACCCAAACTCCCTCGTCCCCAAAATGAAGGCTATCGATAGCTTAACAAGAGTGTTGGTCATGGCGGCGAGGGTGATCGCCGCCACCGCCACCCCCTCCTCCACCTGGGAGTTCTCTGCCAAGGTTGCCAGCGAAAGGGTGATGGCGTCGACGTCCGCGATCCCCGCCACCAGGCTTGCAGCATAGGTTCCGGCCTGGCCGAAGTAGATGTTGGCGATCTTCGAGATGAGGAGGACGAGGGCGAAGAAGGCCCCGAACTTCAGGGCCGGCGAGAGCTTGAAGGGGTCGGAGAGGGCGACGTTCGTCTCGATCGTCTCTCTCTTCCTGAAGATGAGGAGGGCCATGACGACGCCGACGACGGTCATGCTGGCCATGGGGAGGAGGAGGGGGAAGAAGAGCTCTCTGTTCACCACGAAGACCTCGAAGAGGACCCGGGGGAACATGGTGCAGCTGGCGATGGTGGTGGCGAAGACCGCCGAGGGGATCACCTCGCGATGGGACCTCGCCTCCGCCGCCATGGTGGTGGCGACGGCGGTGCTGGATACAAGCCCGCCCAGGGCACCGGTGATGGAGAGACCCTTATCGGTCCCGAAGATCCTGATCATGACGTAGCCGACGTAGCCGATCAGGCTGACCAGGACCACCATCAGCCAGATGTTCCTCGGGTTGAGGACCTCGAAGGGGCCCAGGGCGGAGTTGGGGAGGAGCGGCAGTATCACCAGGGCTATCGTCCCCATCTTCAGGGTGTCGAGGAGCTCCTCCTCCCTGATGATCTCGACGTACCGATGAACAGTCTTCTTGACGGCCAGGATCATCGTCACCAGGATGGAGAGGGCGATGGCCAGCATCATCGTCTCGGGAGAGTAGCAGAGGACCCCCAGGATGAAGGCGATGACGGCCGCCACCTCCGAGGTGAAGTCGAGCCTCCCAAGGTTCGTCACGCTGACGGCGTATCCCACCGCCACCATCAGGGCGAAGCCTGCGAAGGCGACCAATATGAAGGCCCCGCCGTAGAGGGCCGCCATATCGGCGGAAAGGGTCCCCAAAAGGGAGATCAATATGAAGGTCCTAAGCCCTGCCACCCCTCGCTTCTTCTTCTCCAAGAGGTCCCGCTCCCGCTCTGTCCCGATGAGGGCCCCGATGAGGATCGAGATGAGGAAGGGGTAGAGGTGGCTGAAGGCTATCGCCTCCAGGTTCAGATAGCCGAACTCCATCAATCTAACCAAGCCCCCTTCGGCTAATAATTTTTCCGTGGAGCCGCCGATCGAAGGAAAAAAAAGCCCTTGTCCAGCTAAGCAAGCCAGCGTCAGCTTATTGATCCTCGAAGGTCCTTGGATGAAGGATGGCTGCCACCGATAATGGAATCGATCTCGATATCCATGCCGAAACCCCCGAAAAGACCCTTGACCGGCTGCGAAGGTGCATAGACCTGCTGGAGGGGGCGTACGGCCTACCAAAGCGGCGGGGACTCGGTCCCGTCGACCTCCTCGTCCAGACGATCCTCTCCCAGAACACCACCTCAGCGAACACTCATCGGGCCTTCGAGAGCCTCAAGAGGAGGTTCCCCGACTACCAGGCCCTCCTGGACGCCCCCAACGAGGATGTCGCCCGGGCGATCCGCTGCGGGGGCCTCGCCAACACAAAAGCGAGGAGGATCAAGGAGGCCCTGGAGATGATCAAGGAGAGGGAGGAGGGGGGGGGAGGAGAG
>CAZHAO010000295.1:0-1717 GCA_964530375.1 uncultured Methanotrichaceae archaeon | reverse complement strand
TATAGCATTTATAGTATATATACTTTTCCATTAATTAGGTTTTTCGAAATCCTCTTATGTCCCTAGAACTCGTCAGCCCCTCTTGAAACCTTTTTCTTCCAACTTCCGGGCGGGAGCGGATTGGCTCCTCAGAATACGTCGGTGCCTGCCCTCGTTCGACTTATCCTGATATTCTTTCGCCACCGCTTCCCGAAACCTTCAGATTCATTGCCACACGACCTCCACCTCGTCCGTCCGATACCCCGGCCTTACCCTCGACTCTGCGAGGGGCGTCGTCACCCCGGCCTTCAGCATGACGAGGCCGGTGCGGGCGATCATAGAGCCGTTGTCCCCCATGAACCTCTTCTCGGGGACGAAGAAACGCGCCCCCCTCTCCTCGCACATGATCTTCAGCATCTCCCGGAGGCGGGAGTTGGCGCCGACGCCCCCCACCAGGAGCACCTCCTCCTTTTCGGCGTGGGCGAGGGCCCTCTCGGTCACCTCGACGAGCATGGCGAAGGCCGTCTCCTGGAAGGAGGAGCAGACGTCGGCGAGGTCGTGCTTCTTCGCCGCGGCAGCCGCCGCCGTCGAGAGGCCCGAGAAGGAGAAGTCCATCCCCTTGACGACGTAGGGGAGGGGTATGTACTCCTTCGCAGACCGGGCGAGAGCTTCGATCTTGGGGCCGCCGGGGTGGGGGAGGCCCGCCTGCCTTGCGAACTTGTCCAGGGCGTTTCCGACGGATATGTCCAGAGTCTCGCCGAATATGCGGTAGCGGCCTCGCCTCAGGGCCAGGACCTGGGAGTTTCCGCCGCTGACGTAGAGGACGACAGGATCGGCGGCGCCGGTCTTCCACTTCCCCACCTCGATGTGGGCTATGCAGTGGTTCACGCCGACGAGGGGTAGATTGAATCTCAGCGAGAGGGCCCGGGCCGCCGTCGCCACCGTCCGGAGGCACGGCCCGAGCCCCGGCCCCTGGGAGAAGGCGACGGCGTCGATCTTGAGGTTGTCTTTCCGGGCATCGTCCAGGACGGCTCCGACCACTCCGGCCATCTGCTCTGCGTGATGCTGGGCCGCCTCCCGCGGGTGGATCCCGCCCTTGGCGGGGACGTAGGTGGCGCTCTTCTCGGCGATGACGTCCTTCTCGTCCACCAGGGCACAGCTGAGGTTCCAGGCCGTCCCCTCCAGCCCCAAAACGATCGTCCTCCGCAAAGCTCCATCATTTCGACCGACTACCTCACCCATCTCTCCATCAGCCCCCAAGTCCCAAGCCCATCTCTATCGCGCCATCTCCGATTCAATTCGCAGACAATTCGCAAAGCTCAGAGGGATAGACCGATGTCCCGCCGGTACCTGATCCCGTTGAACCTGATCTTTTGGATATTCCTGTAGGCCTTCTCCCTCGCAGCCTCGAGGCTCTCTCCCCGGCCGACGACGGTGAGAACCCTGCCGCCGGTGGTGTAGAGCTGCTCGTTCCCCGCGGCGTCGGTGCCGAAGGCCGTCCCGTTGTGGTAGACCAGAACGTCGGGGTCGACCTTCTCCAACCCCCGGATCGGCATGTTGGTGTAGTGGGGGCCGGGGTAGCCGGGCCTCTCCTCTCCGACGCCCCCGCTCGTCACCGGTTTGACCACTCGACCGCTGATGGCGCAGACCCCGAGGCAATAATCGGGGGACCATTCGAGCTTGATGGAGTCGAGCTCCCCGTCCAGGATCGACTTCGAGAGAAGGTACATGTCCGTCT
>CAZHAO010000294.1:0-1727 GCA_964530375.1 uncultured Methanotrichaceae archaeon | reverse complement strand
ACACCCTCCACACCACCACCGGGATCGTCATCAACGAGGGCGAAAGCGGCCTCGTCCAGGACCTGATCCGGAGGCTCTCGTCCCTGGCGCCGCCGGGGGACGGCTACCTCCACGACAGGATCGACGACAACGCCCACGCCCACCTCCAGGCGGTCCTCCTCGGAAACTGCCAGACGATACCTATTGAGGATGGAAGCCTGGTGATGGGAACCTGGCAGAGGGTCCTCTTCATCGAGCTGGACGGCCCTCGGCGGAGGAACGTCTGCCTGAAGGTCATCCCCTCCCATGGTGAATGAATGCCCGACGGATCGGCCTCAGATCGGCGTTCCCGTGGTGAGGGTCATCTCCTTGAAGCCCTGAATCAGATCTTTCGTTATGGGGCCGGGCTTTCCGCCGCCTATGACTCTGCCGTCGATCTTGGTGACGGGAGCCACCTCAGCCGCCGTCCCGGTGACGAAGATCTCGTCGGCGGTGTAGAGGTCGAAGATCCCGAGGTGGACGCCTTCCACTGAGTATCCCCGGGCCAGAGCGGCCTCGATGACTGCCTTTCGAGTGATCCCCTTCAGGTTGTTTAAGGTGTGGGGGGTGAAGATCGTCCCGTCCTTGACGACGAAGATGTTGTCTCCGCTCCCCTCGGAGACGTTTCCGGCCTCGTCCAAGAAGATCGCCTCGTTTCCGCCCTTGACGTTCGCCTCTATCTTGCCGAGGATGTTGTTGAGGTAGTTGAGAGACTTGATGTTGGGGGGGAGGGCCGCCGACGAGTTTCGCCGGACGGTGACGGTGACGGCGGTGAGGCCCACCTCGTAGAGGTCTCCGTACATCGCCTCCCACTTCTGAGATATGATGATCACTGTGGGCCTTGCGCACTTTCGAGGGTCGAGGCCCAGGTCGCCGACGCCTCTGGTGACGACGGGGCGGATGTAGGCGTCGATGAGGCCGTTTTTCCTGAGGGTCGCAAGGATAGCATCGCACATCTCTTCCTGGGTGAAGGGCATCTCCAGCATGATCGCCTTGGCCGAGTCGTAGAGCCTCTCGACGTGCTCCTCCAGCCTGAAGACCCTGCCGTTATAGGCCCTGATCCCCTCGAAGACCCCGTCGCCGTACAAAAGCCCGTGATCGTAAACCGAAACCGCCGCCTCTCCAGCGGGAACGAACTTCCCATCTAAATAGACCCAACTCATAAGGCACCCACCCACCTCGAATAATTGTCAAGGGATAAATGGGTTTTGACCGCTTGGCTCCGCCATGGGTCGATCGATGGGTTTATTAGCGCAAAATGCGCCGAGCTAAAGAAGCTACCCCCCCTTTGGCGGTGTTGGATCTATGATAAAACTTGGTTTTGTGGTCGCTGAGTTCAACCGGGATATAACTTATCAGATGGAGATCCTGGGTCGAGAACATGCTGAATTTCTGGGCGCAGAGGTCGCCGCCACCCTAATGGTTCCCGGCGTATACGATATGCCCCTCGCCGTAAAGAAGCTGATCGGGCGCGACGACATCGACGCGGTGGTGACGATCGGCTGCGTCATCCAGGGCGAGACCGGCCACGACGAGATCGTGGCCCAGCAGGCCTCAAGGAAGATAATGGACCTGGCCCTGGAGTTCGACAAGCCCGTCACCCTGGGCATATCCGGCCCCAAGATGTCTCGGATGGACGCCCATCGCCGCATAGACTACTCCAAGCGCGCCGTGGAGGCCGCGGTCAAGATGGTAAGAAGGCTGAAGGG
>CAZHAO010000293.1:0-1784 GCA_964530375.1 uncultured Methanotrichaceae archaeon | reverse complement strand
TCTCGATCAGGGCGGAATCCAGAGGTTATCTGCATCTTGCTTTGGCCTATAAAGCAAAGTCAGAGATCAAGACGGAACCTGAGCGGAGTAATCTGCTCCAGAGGGCCAAAGGTTGCTGCAAACTCGCGAGAGATCTTGATATCAAAGGCGAATATGAGGAGGAATTAAAATATCTGGAAAAGGATCTTGGTACATTCAAAAATAATAAAGCAGAGTCGGCTCAATCTGAGCCAGATAGATGATCTGCCTTTTTGAGTACGCCGCGCCCCCGAGCCTACTTCTTCCTCCTCACCTTCAGGACCATCCTCTCCTTTCCCAAGACCTCGACCATCTCCCCGGACTCTATCGATTCTGTGGCCTCGGCGGCCCAGTACTCGCCGTTATACATGACATGGCCCCGCGGGTCGATCCTGTCCAGGGCCTCGGCCTCCTCTTTCTCCATCCTCTCGGAGTAGGTGGGACGCCGCCTCGCCTCCGCCACCTTGTAGAGGGCGAAGACGAAGAAGGCCCCGATGACGAGGGAGGGGACGATCAGGGCGACGAAGGCGTCGATCTTGTACTCGGCGGGGGTGTACCAGTCCGTCGATCCGATGGGGACGAGGAGGATCGATCCCACGATCATGCAGGCGAGCCCCGCCGCCCCGAGGAGGCCGAATCCGGGGCTGTTCAGCTCGACGAGGAGGAGGACGAGGCCCAGGACGATCAGGAAGAGGGCCCCCAGGTTCACGGAGAACCCGAGGCCGATGAGCCCCAGGGCGAGGGTGATGACGCCGACAAGCTCCGCCCCCAGGCCGGGGTTCGATAGGCCGAAGATGAGGGCGTAAAGGCCGACGATGAGGAGGAGCCCCGCCAGCAGGGGATCTGATAGTACGGCAAGAACCCGAAGCCTGAAGCTCGGCTCGAACCGGACGATCTCGGCGCCACGGGTCTCGAGGGTCCTGTTCTTCGCCTCCATGCCGTCGGCGTCCTCCATCAGGGACTCGAGGTTCGGGCTGACGATCTCGATGACGCCGAGATCGAGGGCCTCCTCGGCGTTGAGGTTGAGGTTGGATAGGACGAACTCTCTCGCCGCCGTCGTGTTTCTTCCGTGAACCCTCGCCTTCTCCTCGGCCAGGGCTACGACGGCGTTGATCACCTTCGTATCGTTCACAGGCTCGGTCCCCGTCGGCCCGATGGAGACGGGCTGGGCGGAGCCGATGATAGTTCCCGGGACCATCGCCGCTACGTCGGACGAGAGGAGGATGATCGTTCCCGCAGACCAGGCGGTGGCCCCGGAGGGGTAGACGTACCCGATGACGGGAAGGCTCGTCCTCTCGACCAGGCCCGTGATCTCCTTCGTCTCGGCGAGCCCCCCGCCCGGCGTGTCGAGGGTGATCACCAGGGCCTCACACCCTTGCATCTCCGCCTCGACGATCGCCTCCCTGACGATGTCGTCAGTCGCCGGGGTGATGTCGCCCTCCAGGGCGACGACCATCACGCTCCCCTCGCCGAAGGCGGGGACGGCAAGGCAAAGGACGGCTATCGCGGCCAGAAGGAGAAAACCCGCGTCGCTCCAACCGATCGGCGCCGACCAGAATCCCAGCGACACTCGGCGAGCCGCATACGCGAAGGCCAAGGCAACGAGGGTGTTTCCGTACCATTGGTAATAGCGGTAATGGATTTCGACGAGCACGTCGAAGGCGGTGACATTCTCCTGGAGCCGGGAGAAGTCCAAGCGCGGAGGGCGAATGCCCGTCCAGTGATGCAACGTGTCGAGAAAGAGCCACCGCAGCGTGCTGGCGATA
>CAZHAO010000292.1:0-1799 GCA_964530375.1 uncultured Methanotrichaceae archaeon | reverse complement strand
GCGGTTCTCGTGGTCATAATTCTTCGGTCGCAGCCGACCTGGTCCTGATCTTTTATGTGGTTGGCATTTCGCGAAACTGAAGGCGTCCATCCTCAAACTTCATAACCGGAGAGGCAGATGATGCTCCTTGATGGCAAATTCAGAACATCTTCTTGCCCTCAAGGGAGGGTCAGCAGCGTGGAACCGGTGGCGGGCTGAAAACCCCCAGATGAGGTCCGACTTCAGGTCCGCCGACCTCGAAGGCCTGGACCTGGAGGGCGCAAACCTCCAGGGCGCAAACATGATGGACGCCGTCTTGAAGGGGACGAGGCTCCCTCGGGTCGATCTCGGCCGGGCGAAGCTCGTCCGGGCCGACCTCAGGGGGTCGAATCTGGTCGGGTCCGACCTCAGCGAGGCGAAGTTCTCGGGAGCAGTCCTCGAAGGGGCGGACCTCGCCGGAGCGAAGCTGGTCAGGGCAGAGCTGGCGGGCTCAGACCTGAGGTCCCTCTCCCTCGCCGGATCGGACCTCGCCGGAGCGATCCTGACCGGGGCCGACCTCACAGGAGCCGACCTTCGGTCAGCAAGGATGAGGGGTGCTGACCTGAGGAGGGCTAAGCTCGTCGGAGCGAACCTTTCAGGAGCCGACCTATCCGAGGCGAAGCTGGTCCGGGCAAAGCTGGCAAGAGCGAATCTGGCGGGGGCGAGCCTCACCCGTGCCGATCTCAGCGGCGCAGACCTCTCGGGGGCCGACCTCTCAGAGGCTGACCTCTCCGGGGCTGACATCTCTAGGGCAGACTTCGCCTTCGCAAACTTGGACGGCGCAGTCCTCGAAGGCGTTCGGAGGACGGATATGGGGTTTTAAAGGTGAAGATATGGGCGAGGAGTACACCATTCGGAGGATGCGTTGGGACGAGGTCGATATCGCTCTCGACTGGGCCGCGGCGGAGGGGTGGAACCCCGGCCTGAACGACGCCGACTGCTTCTATTCGGCAGATCCTCAGGGGTTTTTCTTAGGGCTGTTGGACGACGAGCCCGTCGGATGCATATCGGCGGTGGCTTACGGCAGCTCCTTCGGCTTTCTGGGGCTCTACATGGTGAGGCAGGAGTTTCGTTGTCGCGGGTTTGGGATCCGCCTCTGGCGCCGGGGGATGGAACGTCTTGAGGGGAGGAACGTCGGCCTCGACGGCGTCGTCCTTCAGCAGGAGAACTACAAAAAGTCCGGGTTTTGCCTCAGCCACAGGAGCGTCCGGTATCAGGGGACGGCCTCCGGCGACCCGACGTTAGGTCCCGGGATAGTCCCCCTATCGGAGGTTCCCTTCGATGACCTCGTGAGGTACGACCGGCTCCACTTTCCCGATGATAGAGAGAGTTTCCTCGAAAAGTGGGCCAGTCAGCCCGAATCCGTCGCCTTCGGTTTTGTAGGCGATGGAAGGCTTTCCGGCTACGGCCTCCTCCGCCGATGCCGCCTCGGCTTCAAGATAGGTCCCCTATTTGCGAGGGACGAGACGATAGCAGAATCGCTCTTTTCGGCCCTTTCCAGCGGTGCAGAAGAGGGGGAGCCCGTATTTCTCGACGTTCCAGAGCCGAACAGAGCGGCTTTGAGGCTCGTCGAGGGGCACAATATGGAGAGGGTCTTCGAGACCGCCCGGATGTACACCAAAGGCGATCCGGGACTGCCCAATAGCGAGATCTTCGGGGTGACGACCTTCGAGCTGGGCTGAACCTTTTTCGGGCTGAACTGCCCGTCGAGAATGATTTGAGCGGCGATGCCGCCCCGGCGTCGAAAGGCGCTTTCGCGAAGAGCGAATCGAAATTCTCGA
>CAZHAO010000291.1:0-1823 GCA_964530375.1 uncultured Methanotrichaceae archaeon | reverse complement strand
GGCCGATCCTGATAAACACTATGCCTCTGCCGGTCCTGCCGGAGAATAAGCAGCCCCGTCCTCTGGTCTAGTTCGCGTCCAAAAATATGGGGTTTGGTTTAAGGACATGTGAGGTAGAGCTGGTTTCCGACTCCGAGTTCCTGCCTGATGTTGAACTGCCCGATGTAGGTCCCGCCGTAGGTCATGATGGCCGGACCGCAGGGACCGTCCTGTACTCGGGACCCGATCCGGGCGGTTCCTCTGCCCTCAGAGGCGATCTCGTAGACGGATACGTTATCGTCCTGGTATGTGGTGGTGTCTTTTATCAGGTAATCCAGGTTGGAGTAGCTCTCGGAGATGACCGACCCTACCGCGTAGTTCTTGGCGCAGAGGGCGTTACGAAGGTCGCTGGATCCGGCCGGAGCGGACCTGTGATCGAAGACCCCCCACTCGTTGAAGAACATCGCGTTGGTGTCTATGTAGGCGGTCTGTCTCCTGTCGATGGTACCGTTGCCCCTGGTCCCGACGACGAGCTTCTGGCCGCGGAACCCCCAATCGTTCTGGTACACCTTCATATCGTCGATGTATCCACTCAAGTAGATGTAAGAGTGCTCCGTGATCAGCTCGGTGCAGTTGGCCGTGTCGTTCCACATATATCCCCTTGCATCATTCCCAAATAAGCTCCATGCTAAAGTAGAGGAAGATAAGAGGATCACAGCCAGGGCGGCTAGCGGCAGCAGGACTCTGACCTTCATGATAAACCCCTTTCCAAATCCCATATTCTGGCACATCCGTTATAAATCTGATGGGTCACATCCACCCGAGTCGAAGGTCTCCCTTCGCACCCTGGTCCTCGCACGGCGAAGACCTGCGACAGCTCTGGTTTCAGCCCGTCGTTTCATCGCGTCCTCTTCCCACCGGGACCGTCACCAGGATCCGACGCGGACCGGCCCCTTCACCTGAGAGGGGATCTGGTACGCCGGAGGACCATCTCTCTCGGAAGGTGCGGCTTCGTCGATGATCTGATAATCCACCCCGGAGATGCTCCCGGAGACGGTCGCCCCCACCACCCGGTTCTTCGCTCGGAGGGCGCTTTTTAGATAGCTCTCCTCTTCGCCCGACGACGTTCTAGGCGTATAAGGGTGGTAGTCGTATTCTGCCTGGACGTTGAAGTATATCCCGCTCCCGCTCATCTCACCATGACACATCCCGCCCTCGTCGACTTCGACGGTCATGGTCCTGGAAGCGGTCCCGCTCCCCTGGACTCCATAGGCGAGCTTGCTGCCCGATATTCCCTTTTCGGTCTGGTAGACGCTCATCTCGTCCATGTAACCCGTGAGGAATATGGTCGAGTGGTAGGTGAAGTTCTCGACGATGTCCCACTCTCCGCCATCGCAATCCGCACCATAGCAATCTGCACCGCTCCAATCTACATCACAGCTCGTACCATCGCATCCCGCAAGCCCCGTCGGCGAGACGATCAGAGATGACAGGATGGCGAGCAGCAGCAAAACTCCGGCCTTCATCATCGACCCCTTTTTCCCTACCCATTATCGAGGACGTCCGTTATAAATATGATGGCTTTCGGCCACCGATCATTTGAGCGTCCTTAAACCTGCCGATCCTTTCGGGCGATGGATTCAGCAGATCTGCCCCCTCATCTTCGCCTCCTCCCGCTATCCGTCGATGCCTTCGCCGTGCCGCTGCCATCTTCTTTATATCCCCTTCCTCCTCTTCAGCTCCTTCTATCCCATTCCCCCTCTTTTATTTCTTCTATCTTTTCTCCTCCGTCCCCTTCCTTCTTGAGGGCTGCTCCTGATCTCCTCGATCCGAAGGTCCAGGGC
>CAZHAO010000290.1:0-1878 GCA_964530375.1 uncultured Methanotrichaceae archaeon | reverse complement strand
CATCGACTTCGCCCTGATCAAGTTTCGGTTCGGCGATAAGATCCTCCCCTGCGCCACCCTCCGGCCCGAGACGGTCTTCGGGGTCACAAACCTCTGGGTCAACCCCGAGGTCGTCCACGCCGTCGCCCGGATCAATGGCGAGACCTGGATCACAAGCCAGGAGGCCTTCGAGAAGCTGACCTTCACCGATAGGTCGGTGGAGAGGATCGGGGAGGTGAGGGGGAGTGACCTCATCGGCAAAACGGTCACAAACCCCCTCACCGGAGCCGAGGTCCTCATCCTTCCCGCCTCCTTCGTCGATCCCGACAACGGAAGCGGCATCGTCATGTCCGTCCCCGCCCACGCCCCTTACGACTACCTGGCGCTGAAGGACCTTTATGACAAGGACCTCAGCGGCTACGGGATCGCTGAAGACCTCCGGAAGATCGAGTTCATCTCCCTCATCGAGGTCCCCGACTACGGCGAGTTTCCGGCCGTCGAGGCGGCAGATGAGCTGGGGGCGAAAGATCAGAACGATCCTCGGGCCGAGGAGGCTACAAAGCTCGTCTACCGGCGAGAGTTTCACAACGGCGTCCTGAAGGAGAGGACGGGAAAGTACGCCGGGGTTGCGGTCTCGAAGATCAAGGATATCCTCCTAGAAGACCTGATAGAGCAGAACATAGCCGAGATCTTCTACGAGTTCAGCGAGACCCCCGTCGTCTGCCGGTGCGGTACCCGGTGCGTCGTAAAGATGGTGAGGGATCAGTGGTTTCTCAACTACTCCGACCCCGAGTGGAAGGGGCGGGTCCGCGACTGTCTGGCGGGGATGAGGCTCATCCCCGAGGAGATCAGGACCGAGTTTGAGAACAAGGTCGACTGGCTGAAGGACAAGGCCTGCGCCCGGAGGAAGGGGCTGGGGACAAACCTGCCCTGGGACAAGGAGTGGCTGATCGAGTCCCTCGGCGACTCCACCATCTACATGTCCTACTACATCCTGGCAAAGTACGTCAACTCTGGGTTGAAGATCGACAGCCTCGTCCCCGAGTTCTTCGACTACATCTTCCTCGGCAAGGGCGACCCGGCCAACGTCGCCGACCTCACGGGGATACCCGTCGAGACGGTCAAGAGGATCAGAGGGGACTTCATGTACTGGTACCCCGTCGACCTCCGGTCCTCGGGCAAGGACCTGGTCGCAAACCACCTCCTCTTCTTCCTCTACCACCACGTGGCGATCTATCCGCCCTCCCTCTGGCCGAAGGCGATGGCCGTCAACGGCTTCGTATCCCTGGAGGGAAAGAAGATGTCCAAGTCGAAGGGGCCTCTCCTCACCCTCCGGCGGGCCGTCGAGGCCAACGGGGCGGACGTCACGAGGCTCTACATCCTCTCCAACGCCGAGCACACCCAGGACGCCGACTGGAGAAACGACGGCGTCGAGTCGACGAGGCAGCAGGTGGTTCGCTTCTACAACCTGGCGAGGGAGATCATCAGCGATCAGGAGATCGACGACGGAGCGGAGCCGGAGCTTATCGACCGCTGGATGGAGAGCATGCTCGCGAGGAGGATCATCGAGACGACGGAGGCTCTGGAGGCGGTCCAGACCCGACGGGCGGTCCAGAGCGCCTTCTACCACATGATCAACGACCTCCGGTGGTATCAGAGGCGGGGCGGCAAAAACCGCCTCCGTTCGGTCCTGGACGTCTGGGTGAGGCTGATGGCGCCCTTCACCCCCCACGTCTGCGAGGAGATCTGGGAGGAGATGGCTGGCAAGAACGCCGGCGCATTCGGGAAGGACGCTTACATCTCCCGGGCCCGGTGGCCCGAGGCTGACCCCGATAAGATCGACGCCGGGGCGGAGATGGCCGAGGACCTCCTGGAGAGGACCCTCTCCGACGTGGAGGA
>CAZHAO010000289.1:0-1943 GCA_964530375.1 uncultured Methanotrichaceae archaeon | reverse complement strand
TCAGAACCAGACCGCAAGAGCCCGTATCTCCGAGACCCGCCACTGGCCCGGGCCGAAGGTCCCCCCCTGGCTCCTCTTGAAGACGTCTTTCGTCTCTGGATC
Organism: uncultured Methanotrichaceae archaeon; assembly: GCA_964530375.1. Classification (GTDB taxonomy): domain Archaea; phylum Halobacteriota; class Methanosarcinia; order Methanotrichales; family Methanotrichaceae; genus Methanocrinis. The sequence continues at coordinate 1,841 of CAZHAO010000289.1, read as the reverse complement.
GATCAAGGTCATCTCGGCGGAGCCTCTGAAAGAGGCCCCAGGACCTCCGTCTCTCGGAACGGGACCGAGCTGGCCAGAAAAGCCCTCCTCGACGTACTCTGCCAGATCGTCGCTCAGAACGCAGTCGTCCAGCCCTGCGGTGTTGGCGGTGCCGTCGATGAGGAGGTCGTCCACCGTCACGATCCCCACCACGTCTCGAGCTATCGGCTCGGAGAGCCTGACCATTCCGCAGGCAGATCGGCTCTCCTTCTCCTTGAAGGCGTACCAGAGCCTCCGGGCGCGATGATCGCAATCCTCCTCGCCGTTCGCAAGGTTCGGGCCGAAGGACTGGACCGTCTCCCAGACCTCGGCCAGGGATAGGGCAAGATAACAGCGATCGCTCGGATAGATCGACTCGAAGGGGACGCCGGTGGCCGAGTGGACCGATTCCAGAAGCTCCTGGCGGGATAAGACCCGTTTGGTCATGACCGGAGGTATACTAACCCGGATATAAAATATTTTGGTGGGGATCAGCCGTCCAAAGCTGAAAAGGAGCCCGATAGGTGGGAGATCATCTCCTCCACCGACCGGCGGAGGACGGCCTTATTGTCGTAGCACGCCAGAATCGACTGGAGCTCTGACTCCTCTCGGCCTTCCATCTCGTCTACGAGAGAGACCAGGTTGGGGAGAGCCCTCACCACGTTGTCCACGATCGTCACCGTCGAGGTCCTGGCGGTCCGGGAGAGGGGGTTCAGATCGACGGTGATCACCCTCTTATTCATCCTCACCAGGGCCTCGGCCCGGTCCCCGTCCTCCAGGGGGACGAAGACGACGTCGGCGTCGAAGATCCCGCCTCTTGCGGCCTTGGCCCGAGCGTGGTCGAGGCCGGGGATCACTGCATCGGGCTCTTCGCCATAGACCTTCTCGGCGCCGAGGCTTCGAAGGAGGTCTGCGATCCTCCTCACCCGCTCTTCAGTCCGATAGAATATGTTCACCTCCAGGGGCGCGCCGACCTTCTTCGCCAGATCGACCATCTCTTTCGGGACGAGGGCTGCGGCGTTTCCGTTGACGCTGAGAACCGGCCTTTCTGCCAGAAGGAGCATCGCCGCCGCCGCCTGCTCGGCCTCCTCGGCAGTAGGCGTCGTCTTTTCGCCGATGAGGTAGTCGAGGGCCTCGCCCCTCCCCTGGGCGATGAGGCCGTTTAAGCCCGTGATCCCCCGCTCGACGCCCTCCACCACCTTCTCCCGGGTCAGCAGGGAGGCGTATCGCGGATGCGACCGTGGAACGTCACTCAAGCCCCGCGCCCCCGAGGCAGACCCTCGCCGAGATGGCCTCTCCAAACTCCGCCAGAGCTTCCCTCCCGTTGAGGGAGAATATCGCATCCCCCAGCATCACCATGCTCGCCATGCCTCCACAAGCCTCCACCGCCTCCACGGCATCTTCCATCCAGCTTTTGGCAAGCCCGGACCTTTGGGCGAACTCCCAGGATAGGGATACGAACCGATCCAGGGTCGGCCTTTTGAGAAGCTCCTTGAGGGCCCGCTCCCCCTCCCGGTTCACCTCCCTCATCGTCCCCGGATCGGATAGCACCTCTTTTGTCGATAGAGGGCCCCTCACCAGGCAATCGACCTTCAGGGGCGGAACAGGTATCCTGTCGACGACCCCAAGGCCCGGCGCCCCCGGCGAGAGCCGGACCACCAGGCCCCCGGTGCTCTGGGCGATGACGTCGCCGAGGCCTGTGCCGGAGACCACCTCCGCACCGTGGGCCGCCTCTCCGACCTGGCTTGCGAAGAGGCCCAGGTCGAAGGCCCCGTTGAGGGCGTAGGCACAGCTGAGAGCCCCGGCCCCGCTCGCCCCAAACC
>CAZHAO010000288.1:0-1952 GCA_964530375.1 uncultured Methanotrichaceae archaeon | reverse complement strand
GAGACAGCTACATAAGCCAATCGCTTATTGTTTTTCGTGACGATGGTCACGTTCTTGATCGAGGCCGGCTGGAAGACGTTCTCCAGGAACTCTTTGACGTCGTCGGAGTGCTCCACGATCTCGATCTGCTTTCCTATCGACTTCTTCACCCTGTTGATGTTGCTGCCCTTCCTCCCGATGGCAGCGCCCATGTCTCCCTTCTTGACGACGAAGATTATCCGGTCGTTCTCGCCATCGACGATGCAGTCTCTGGCGACGCCACCGGTCAAGCTTTCGAAGAGGGCGATGTACCTTATCCCCTCGGTGGTAAGCTTGAACTCACTCATCCTCGATACCCCTGATCTCCCTCAGGAGCGCCATGATCTCAGAGTCGCCCGGCTCTATCACCGCCAGAGCCGCCACAGAGAAGGGTTTTCCGCATGCAGAGCCGAGATCCGCCCCCCGGCCAGGATAGCTGTAGACTGGGACGTCGGCCCTCTTCAGCTCCCCTGCCACATCCTCTGGACAGTCTGCGGCGCTGATGACCAGCTTGGCCTTCCCGCTGGCCCCTGCTTCCAAGGTTAGGTTTGAGCCAAGAACAACGTTACCTGTTCTGATCGAACTTCTGAGCGCTCTATCAATGTTTATCATCCTTTTACCTCATCGTTTTGCGACCAACTGAACGTCGCCCGTTCCCAGCTGTATCGGCTGGCCTACAATGACGTTCTCAGTTACGCCTCTGAGATCGTCCACGTCTCCGCGGACTGCGGCGTCGAGGATGTGGTTGACGGTCACCTCGAAGGCGGCCCGCGCCAGGACGCTCGCCTTCTCGCCGGAGACGCCGTGACGCCCGATCTGCTTCACCTCGCCGTCGCAGGTCATGATGTCTGCCACCAGCATGATGTGCCTCACGTCGACGGAGAGACCCTGTTCTCGCAAGGTCTCGGTGGCCTCGTTTATTATGGCGTTTCGGGCAGCCTGCACCCCCAGGACATCGCCGATCTCGGTTATATTATTTGTTTTTGTCCTGGTGGGATCGAACCCCTCGAACGCGATGACCTCCTTTAAGGCCGAGCCCTCGGTGTAGAGGACGTACTCGTCCCCCTCCTTCCTGATGACGACCCTGTTTATCCCCTCGATCCCCTTGAGAGAGATCGTCTTGATCTTCTCGACGAGCTGGAGGAGGTCCCGATAGGAGGGCTCGGGCGGCGTCATTATGATCTGGTTTCCGTCTCGCTCCGCCGAGAGCTTCGTCCCAGCCGCCAGCCGTTCCGCCACCTCCTCGGCGGTGATCTTCCGCTGGACTAGGGCGTCCTCGTTCAGCTCGATCACCACGTTCATCTCCGCGAGGTCGGTAGCTATCGACCCCAGGTGGAGGATGTTCGTCGATTCGATCGACCAGGCCACCTCTCTTGCGATGTCTCGGTCGAGGGCGTACTCCTTCTCCAGCCGGATCGTCATGGTGGGGGTGCTGGGGATCTTTCGCGCGTCCACGATCTCTATCAGCCTCGGAAGGCCGAGGGTGACGTTGATCTCGGCGACTCCGGCATAGTGGAAGGTTCGCATCGTCATCTGGGTGCCGGGCTCGCCGATGGACTGGGCCGCCACCACCCCCACCGCCTCGCAGGGCTCGACCCTGGACCTCTCGTAATCGGCCACCACCAGGTCTGCGACCTCAGCGAACTCCTCCTCGGAGATCTCGACCTCTCTCAGCTCGCCCTCCAGGGCTTTTTTGATGCTACTTGGCAGCGGGAGGTCCTCGATCCTCTTTTGGACCTCCTTTTCAGATAGGCTCATGGCCCCTCCTTTCTCAGCACTCTCTGGACTATCCGATGGACGTTCTCGGGGCTTGCGTAATCCCTCTTCGAGGCGTCGACCCCGTCCTCGCCGTAGTTGAACTGGACGATGATCCCCCTCGTCTCCTTGACGGTCCCGTCGTACTGGACCTCCAGGTCCTGGAGGGCGTTGATCAG
>CAZHAO010000287.1:0-1974 GCA_964530375.1 uncultured Methanotrichaceae archaeon | reverse complement strand
GGCCAGGGCGATCTGGGTGGCGGCGAGGGCGAGCCCTCCCGGGGTGTGGAGGATCAGGTCGATGGGGACATCCTTGGGGGTGGTCCTTATCGCCCTCAGAACCTGCTCGCTGTCGTCGATGTCGATGTACCTGGCGAGAGGTATCCCGAGGAAGCTCAAGACCTCCTGCCGGTGAATGAGGGTCACCACCACGGACTTTCTCCTCTTGCCCATCTTGACGAGGAGCCTCCTCCGGCTCTGCTCCAGGTACCTCCTCTGGAGCATCGGGACTAAAAAGAGGATCAGGAAGAGGATGACCCATATGTTGCTCAGGAGAGATTCGGGGGCCATCTGGAGCAGGACAGGTTCGTACATCCGATCTTGCCATGAGATGGAATTCTATTTAAAATTTGGTGGGGAATCGCCGAAGAAAAAAGGATTAACATCTTTGAGCACCACATCTTCGAACGAATTTGATGCCGCTCAGATGGCAAGCGGATACAGCTCAGAGGTGAAGAGATGAAGATCGAAGGGGAGAAGGTCGAAGAGAAGGCCGGTTCAGGAGACGACGCGCCTCGGTTCTGCCTGCAGGACCAGGACGGCGCTGAGGTCTGCCTCGATCAGTTTTCGGGAAGATGGCTGGTTCTGTACTTTTATCCGAAGGACAACACCTCCGGCTGCACAAAAGAGGCTCTCGACTTTACAGAGAGGCTCGAGGCCTTTCGGGCCCGAGGGGCCGAAATCTTGGGCATAAGCCCGGACTCGCCAAAAAGCCATAAGAAGTTTCGAGAGAAGCACGGCCTTTCGGTGAGGCTTTTGAGCGATCCCGAGCACAGGGTCCTCGCGGCCTACGGCGCCTGGGGCACAAAGAAGATGTACGGCAAGGAGCATCAGGGGGTCTTGAGGAGCACGGCGATCATCGATCCCCATGGAAAGATCGCCCGGATCTGGAAAAAGGTTCGAGTGAAGGGGCACGTTGAAGAGGTCGAGAAGGAGCTGAAATCGCTGACCTCGAAGGCCTGAGGCGGAAAGGGATTAAAGGACCAAGACCGGAGAGGACGGCCAAAGCCTGTGGGGGGGGATGAGACCTTGGGGACCAAGGGGCCACAACGTTTAAACTTCGGCCACCATCTTGCATTGATTAGTTGAGGAGGAATCTCGTTTGCTCGAAAGGCTCAGAAAATCTCTTTTGGAGGCTCCCATCTACAAGCGGGGCGATTACAACTACTTCATCCACCCGATCACCGACGGCGTCCCCGAGGTCAGGCCGGATCTGATCAGGGAGGTGGTGACCCACATCATCAGGACCGCGAACCTCGACGTGGACAAGATCGTCACCATCGAGGCGATGGGGATTCACATAGGAACCGGCCTCTCCCTATTTACGGACATCCCCCTGGTGATAATCAGAAAGAGGAAGTACGGCCTCCCGGGCGAGATCGAGGTGAGCCAGGTCACCGGCTACTCCAAGGGACAGCTCTACCTGAACGGCATATATCCCGGGGAGAGGGTGATCATCGTCGACGACGTCATCAGCACCGGAGGGACGGCCCTCGCCACCCTGGGCGCTCTCGAGGCGGCGGGGGCCGAGGTGGTGGACTTCGTCGCGGTGATAGAGAGGGGCGATGGAGCTGAAAGGCTGAAGGCCCGGGGCTATACGGTCAAGACTATGCTCAGGGTCGACGCCGACGAGCGCGGGGTCAGGATCCTCGAATAGCTGTCAAAGGTCAAGTCGAGATGGCCCATCGATCTGGCTTTGGGGCATTGGAGGGAGGGCTTTGAGCCTGGAGGAGGATCTCAGGAGAGAGACCGAGAAGTGGCTCCTCAGGGCCCGGGAGACGATGGATGCGGTCTCGCCCCTCGGAGGGGAGGGGGAGCGGTTTTCTTCCAACATCGAGGCCTATTTATCCGACAGCCGGTACTTTCTTGAGAAGGGAGACCTGATCAGGGCCTTTGAGGCCGTGATCTGGGCCTGGGCCTGGATCGAGATCGGCC
>CAZHAO010000286.1:0-1987 GCA_964530375.1 uncultured Methanotrichaceae archaeon | reverse complement strand
GACCAGCTCCTGATGGAGAACATCAGGATCCTCACTGCAGACATGTCCGCTGACGAGATAACCGCTGAGAACCCCCTCAGATTCTACATCTACGAGGAGGCGACCATAGCGGCTGAGGAAGAGGCGGCGCCCGCACCCGAAGCCGTCAAGGCCCCTGAGGCCGCCCCAGCAGCAGTTGAGGAGGCCGCCCCAGCAGCTGAGGAGAACGTAAGCGCAGAGGAAGAGGCCGCCCCAGCAGCTGAGGAGAACGTAAGCGCAGAGGGAAAGGTCGAGGAGAAGTTGACCGAGGAAGAGCAGAAGGCTGAAGAGAAGACCGGAATCCCCGGATTCGAGGCTGTCTTCGCCATAACTGGCCTTCTGGCCGTCTCCTACCTCGTCCTGAGGAAGAGAGAGTAAAACCATCGTTGGGAGAGCCAAAAGCTCTTCCACCCTTCTTTCCTTTTTTGAGCGCCTTTATCCTTTCAGCCTTCTTTTGATCCCCCGGTGCGTCCCCATCATCGCCGCTGGTCCGATGAGTTCTCAGCGTCCTCGCTCTCAGGACCGTCACGTTTCCGTAAGGGTGGACTTGACGGCTGAGGAAAAGCAGAATTAGAATTGGACGGCTGAGCTGAGGCGTAGGAAGCTGATCGATGAGCCGGGCTTTAGGACGGACTCTGTTCTCAGAGTTAAAAAGAAACGCTGGATAAAAAAGCGGCCGGGGATTGCTGCCTAATTTATCCGCGCCACCGCCGCCACCTCATCCCCTTCCTTGAGGCGCATGATCCTCACGCCCTGAGTCGCCCGCCCCTGGACCCTGATGTCGGAGGCGGGGATCCTGATCAGGACTCCGTCCTTGGTCGTGATCATCAGCTCGTCCTCCTCCGAGACGGTCCGAGAGGAGACGACGTCTCCCTTCTTCGAGTCGATGTTCTTCATCCCTTTGCCGCCCCGCCGGTGAGGAGAGTACTCCGAGAGCTCCGTCCTCTTGCCGTACCCCTCCCTCGTCACAGTGAGGAGGGCGGCTCCGGGCCGGACGACGTCCATGGAGATCACCTCGTCGTCGTCCTCCAGGGCCATTCCCCGAACCCCCATCGAGCCCCGGTTGCTCGGCCGGACGTCCTCCTCCGAGAACCGTATCGCCTTGCCGTGGGCCGTGGCGAGGATCAGGTCCTGGTCGCCGTCGGTGAGCCTTGCGGCCACGAGGCTGTCGCCCCTCAGGTTCACAGCCTTGATCCCGCCCTTCCGGGGGTTGCTGTAGGCCCGGATCGGGGTCTTGACGACCTGACCCTTCGATGTCGCCATGACGATGTACCCCTCGGAGTCGAAGCTCTTGACCGGTATCGCCTCGGTGATCCTCTCGTCGGCCTCGAGCGAGAGTAGGTTCACTATCGACTTGCCCCGGGCGGTTCTCCCCAGGGCAGGAACGTCGTAGACCCGGAGCCAGTGGGCTTTGCCCATATCGGTGAAGAAGAGGATGTACTCGTGGGTCGAGGCGACGAAGAGGTCGGTGACGAAGTCCTCGCTCTTGGTCTCGGCCCCCATGACGCCCTTCCCGCCCCTCCTCTGCTGTCGGTAGGCGGTGAGGGGCTGCCTCTTGATGTAGCCGCCGCTGGTGATCGTCACCGCCACCTCCTCCTCCTGGATCAGGTCTTCGAGGTCGATCTCCTCCTCGGCCTCGATGATCGCGGTTCGCCGACCGTCGCCGTACTTTCCGACGAGATCCGAGAGCTCCATCTTGATGATATTCAGGACCTCCCTCGAGTCGGCCAGGATCTCTTTGAACCGGGCGATGGCGACCTCCAGGTCGGCCTCCTCAGACCGTATCTTGTCCTGTTCCAGGGCCGTGAGCCTCTGGAGCCTCATGTCCAGGATCGCCTTCGTCTGCTCCTCGGAGAGGCCGAAGGCGTCGGTGAGGGCGGTCCTGGCGTCAGCGGGCGACTCGGCCGCCCTGATGAGCTTGATGACGGCGTCGATGTTCTCTAGGGCGATGGTGAGGCCCGCCAGGATG
>CAZHAO010000285.1:0-2000 GCA_964530375.1 uncultured Methanotrichaceae archaeon | reverse complement strand
TATGGTGCCCGAAAACCATTTCTCCGCCTGGCTCCAGTGAGGCTCCCCCGCCGCCCATCCCAGCTCTTCTGTCAGGAATGTCACGTCCTTGAGGTAATAAGAGGTCTCCATGAACTGGATGGCCAATTGATCCGAGAGGCGGCCTTCGATCTGGGCATTTTGATCGAAGGGAGGCTGATCGCTGGACGAAGAGCCTATCTGGGAGCCGGCGCCCTGCTGCTGAGCCAAGAGAACCTGCTGTTGGACGAGCTGGCTCTGCTGCTGCAGAGATTGCTGGATCAGCGACTGCTGCAGAGCCTGCTGCTGCTGCAGCCCCGCGGCCGGCGAGGGCGCTGGCGTCGGCGGCGGCGCCGGCTGATACTGGGCCGCAGATAATGATATTAATAGAACGATCGATGAAATTATGATCGAAGTCTTTCTGCTCATCGGGATCCCTCTTGCCAAGAGTTTTGCGTTTTTTTGATATTTAAGCCTTGGCCGCGATGGTCTGCCCAGGCGCCATCGCCAGGAAGGCCGTGCAGCTAATTGAATAAAGTTCGAATAAAAAGAATCGTCGAACCGTCCGATACTTTTATCAGATACTTTTATCATTTACACCAAAAACTGAATTTCGGAGGGGAAGATCCGTTGGCGGCACCGAAGGCGATAGCAGAGCTGGTTACAAAATTCGACAGGAACGTCGGATCTTATCGGTCGGGTCAGTACAACGAGACTCAGCTCCGACGAGAGTTCATCGACCCCTTCTTCAAGATCCTGGGCTGGGATGTGGACAACGAGCGGGGATACGCCGAGGCCTACAAGGACGTCGTCCACGAGGACGCCATAAAGGTGGGCGCCTCCACCAAAGCCCCCGATTACTGTTTCCGGATCGGCGGTGCCCGCAAGTTCTTCGTCGAGGCGAAGAAGCCCTCCGTCAACCTCAAAGACGATATCAGCCCCGCCTTCCAGCTTCGGCGATACTCGTGGTCGGCGAAGCTTCCGCTGGGCATCCTTACCGACTTCGAGGAGCTGGCGGTCTACGACGGCCGGGCCCCGCCGGCGAAGAGCGACAAGGCCTCCGTCGCCCGGGTCAAGTACTTCACCTACCAAGAGTACGTCGACCGGTGGGACGAGATCGCATCGATCTTCTCCCGGGAGGAGGTGCTGAAGGGCTCCTTCGACCGGTACGTCGAGTCCACCAAAACCAAACGGGGGACCGCCGAGGTGGACGCCGCCTTCCTTCGGGAGATCGAGGCCTGGCGGGACCTCCTCGCCCGGAACATAGCCCTCCGGAACCCCGACCTCACAGTCCGGGAGCTGAACTTCGCAGTTCAGAGGACGATCGACCGGATAGTCTTCCTCAGGATCTGCGAGGACCGGGGGATCGAAAAGTACGGCTGGCTCTCGTCCCTCCTGGAGAGCGGGCGGGTTTACCCGAGGCTCTGCGAGCTCTTCCGCCGGGCCGAAGAGAGGTACAACTCGGGGCTCTTCCACTTCGAGGAGGACGACGCCTGCCAGGAGCCCCCCGACGAGCTGACCCTTGCCCTCGCCATCGACGACAAGGTCCTCAAGGACATCATCCGGGACCTCTACTACCCCGACAGCCCTTACGAGTTCTCGGTCCTACCCCCGGAGATTTTGGGGCAGGTCTACGAGCAGTTCCTGGGGAAGGTGATCAGCCTCACCTCAGGCCACCGGGCGAAGGTCGAGGAGAAGCCGGAGGTCCGGAAGGCCGGGGGCGTCTACTACACCCCCTCCTTCATCGTGAGCTACATCGTCGATAACACCGTCAGAAAGCTCCTCGCGGGGCAGACCCCCGCCGCAGTCTCCGACCTGCGAATCCTCGACCCCGCCTGCGGCTCCGGGTCTTTTCTCATAGGCGCCTACCAGAGGCTCCTAGACTGGCACCGGGACTGGTATGTCGAAAAGCTCGTCCCCCTCCTCGAAGAGGGGAAGACCCCCTCGTCCAAGGAGGTCCTCGCCCTCCTCCCCGCCGGGTACACCGCCCCGAATAAGAGGAG
>CAZHAO010000284.1:0-2010 GCA_964530375.1 uncultured Methanotrichaceae archaeon | reverse complement strand
GTCGAGCTCGATCTGGCCCAGGACGTCCCTCAAGGTCGTCTGGGCGAGGAGGCTCGTCGCCACCCTGTAGTTCTCCACCCGGATCACGGCCCTGTCGGGTTCCACGACCCGATAATAGAGGACTGCGTCCACATCCACCGTCACGTTATCCTTCGTTATGACCGCCTGCTTCTGGACGTCGATCGTCACGACCCTGAGGTCCATGGTGATGGCCCTGTCGACCACCGGTATGATGACGGTGATCCCCGGCCCCTTGATCCCGCTGTAACGGCCCAGCCTGAAGATGACGAGCCGCTCGTACTCCCGGGGTATCCTGATCCCCTGGTAGAGGATCAGCAAAACGATGAGCAGAGGCACAAAACCGACTGATAATACGTCAACCACAGAAACACCCTCAAGTAGTTAATCCTCCCCCGTTTAAATAACCGACGGCAAGAGGGTGCGGCATGTCCCCTTCCCGTCCAGGAAGGGGCGCTGACAAAAAGCTCACTTCTTGAACTCGGTATACCCGCACTTTCCACAGGCGAGCCGGTCCTTGTGCTCTCCGAGGAAGACCCCGTTTCCGCATCGGGGACAGGTCTGTTTCTTCCTCTTTATGGCATCGCCGCTGACATCGTAAAACTCGTTCGCCGCCATCTAACCCGACTCCTCTGCCTCGGCGGCCGGTGCGGGCACGTTCCTCGCGATGACGTGAGCCCTCTCCACCTCTTTCGCCCTCTCCTCGGTCTCGTAAATCTTGGCGTACCCGACGGTCTCTCGCTTCCCGAACTCGGACTTCAGGCTGTCCACCATCACGAGGCCCACCTTGGAGTTCATGGTGGCGGCGATCTTCTCGATGACGCTCTTCCTTGAGGGGGTGGGGCCGTCGTGCTCGACGACGAACTTGACCTCTCTCCGGTTCAACAACGGGTTGTTCTTCTCCTCGATGACCTTGATATCCATCTCAATCCTCCACAATCATCTTGTTCATTATGCTCTTGGCGTACTCCTTTCTCTCGGGGGTCACCACCACGGCGACGCTCCCCTCGTTCGGCTGGCCGTAGACGACCGTCGACCCGAGGGGGGCGTAGAGGATGGCCGGGAGGGTGGCGAGATCCTCCTCGCCGTCGACGACGATCTTGACCCTCCGATCTTTGGCCAGTTGGTCTCTTATCACCTCGACGAGCTCCGAGGTGAGGGTTGCCGGGGGGTTTTCCACCTCGATCATCTCGTACTCGTCGAGATCGCCTATCCCCTGCTGAACGTGATCTGGCACCGGCATCCTCTTCGTCTTGTGGTCGACGATGCAGATGTCGGGCTTTCTCCCGGACGAGGAGAGGAGGCAGAAGGTGGTGACGTCGCCCACCGCGACCACCTTCGGCGCGGGAGCGAGGAGATCCTGCATGGGAATTATGCACTCCTGGCCCCGTCCCTTGAAGAGCTTTCCGAGGGGGGGCTTCAGCTCGGAGCGGAGCTCCTCGGGGAGACGCAATATATTCAAATCTATCGCACCTTCAGGGCGTACCTTCCTGGAAGGGTTATCCCCAGCTTCTTGGCGACCTCGGACTCTTTCGGGTCGATGATCACGACGTAACCGCTCCAGTCCTTGCTCAGGGAGGACGAGCCGCAGGTGGGACAGACGAGACCCTCGATGATTCTGTGACACTCCCTGCAAGCCTGTTCGGTCATTTCAGCTCAACCTCTGCCTCTTCCCTTCGCCGAGCGGCCTCCAGCCACTCTATCTTTCCCAGGCCCGTCTGTCTCATGGTGAGGCCGATCTTGCTCTCTCGAGGCTCCTTCTCGTTGAGGCTGATGGCGATGATCCGGGAGCGGACCCTGTCGCCCTCCCCCAGAGACTTGTTCGACTCTTTGCTCGCGAGCCGCGCATTCTTCTCGTCGTACGATATATACTCGTTGGTTATCTGGCTTACGTGAAGCAGTCCGTCGAAGGGCCCGATCCCTATGAAGGCCCCAAACTTCACGATCTCCACCACCTCGCCCTCGACGATCTCCTGCATCTCGGGCTTGAAG
>CAZHAO010000283.1:0-2021 GCA_964530375.1 uncultured Methanotrichaceae archaeon | reverse complement strand
CGTTAAGGTAAAACCTCTCAGAGAACGCTGATCTGCGGATAATCGAAGTCCTCAGGCGTCTTTAATTTTCATACCCTCCATCACCTCTCGCAGACTCCCGGCCTCGGCGAGGGCGCGGCCCGGCCCCTTCCCCTCCAGGCTCTCGCCCGCGACGACGACGTCGGGCTTGTGAGAGATGAGGAGATGGGTCCAAGGTCGGGGCTCCTAGCTGAGCTTTTTCATCCTGAATTTCTCTAAATCGTGAGCAGCATGATGAGAGGGATCGTCAAGAGGCTCAGGACATAGGTGGCGATGACCAGAGCCGAGGCGATGGACCCTTCGCAGCCGTACCGGTCCGCCAGAACCGCGGCCACCGTCCCCGAGGGCATGGCGGTCTCGATCAGGAGGATCTCAGTCACAGTCATGGGGAGAAGCTCGATCTCGGCGATGGCAAAGGCGATCAGGGGCTTTGCGATCAGCTTTATCAGCGCCACGGCGACGATCAGGCCGGCGAGCTTTCTTGCGGGTATCGGCTTCAGCATCAGGGCGATGGCGATGGCGACGAAGATCACGAGGGAGACTCCGATGACGTCCAGCATCCGGAAGAGGAGGTCGAGGGCGGTCTTGAGGGCGGGGTTTGTCGGGGAGAGCTTGAGGAAGGAGAAGGCGAGGCCCAGGACGAGGGAGATGAATATCGGCGACCGGAGGAACGTCCTCATCCCCGAGGTGAGGGAGCCGCCCGCCCCCTGGCCGAAGCTGATCGCCACCGCCACCCCGACGGTGAATATGAGGATCCCGACGCCCAGCTCGCTGATCACCACCGCCTCGGCGAGCATCGCCGGATCGTCTGGGAAGGCCTGGCTGATGAGGGCGTAGCCCAGGGTCGAGGAGCTTCCAAAGCTCGCCACCAGGATGAAGGCTCCGAGCTGCCGGGACTCCAGGCCCAGGAGCTTTCCGGCGAGGTAAGCGAGGAGCATGGCGACGAGGAGGGCGACGGCCATGATCCCGACGGCGACTAGCTCGCCCTTCTCGAAGCTCTGCCGCGCGAGCCCCGAGAAGATCAGGGCCGGGAGGGCGAAGTCGGTCACAAGCCTTCCGAAGACCGGCCTCTCGTTTTCAGAGATGATCGACTTTTTCTTCAGAAGGAGGCTCGCCAGAATCAGCCCCACTATGATCGCGAGCGACTGCAAGAGGCTGGAGTAGACGGAGTTCATGCTATTCGGCCCTCGGCGACTTTTTTGCCCTCACGATAAATATAGTTCGTGACGGGGGAGAAGCGAGGCGGCGACGGCGAGATATTCTTCATAGGGTTCGTAGAGTGATCGCACGTCTTCGTGACTCTCGACTCTTTGATCTCCAATCAATTCATTAAGTGGCAAAAAGAAGAAGAGATCAGCATGTCCGAAGATGAGAAGCTCGAAGCCTACCGCCAAAAGCGCGACTTCGCAAAGACCAGCGAGCCTGAGGGCTCCGGCGGAAAAAAGACGACAGGAAAGCCCCGCTTCTCCATCCAGAAGCATCGGTCGAAGAGGCTCCACTACGACCTCCGGCTGGAGGTGGAAGGGGTCCTCAAGTCCTGGGCGATCCCCAAGGGCCCCTCCGTCGACACAAGAGAGAAGCGGCTCGCCGTCCCCACCGAAGACCACCCCCTCGACTACATCGACTTCGAGGGGAGGATCCCCGAGGGGGAGTACGGCGCCGGAAGCGTAATCGTCTGGGACATAGGGACCTACGAGAACACCACCAGCGCCGAGGGCGCAGAGGTGCCGATGAATGAGGCCCTGGAGAAGGGCCACGCCACCATCTCTCTCGTGGGAAAAAAGCTTTCGGGCGGCTACGCCCTCACCCGGACCGGCCGGGGGAAGAACGAGCGGTGGATCTTGGTGAAGATGAAAGACGACTTCGCGAGGCCCGACCTCGACATCCTGGAGGAAAAGCCCGATTCCGCCCTGACCGGCAGGTCGGTGGATGAGGTCTAATCCGATCCCATAGGTCATCGGTTAAGGGAAGAATCGCGATGTAGTAGCAGTCTTAGTAGCAAG
>CAZHAO010000282.1:0-2024 GCA_964530375.1 uncultured Methanotrichaceae archaeon | reverse complement strand
AGAAAAAGAAGAGGTGATGAGATGGCAAACACCGTCACGATAGCCGCCATCAAGACCGCTCTCGATGGCGAGGTGGACGACCTGAATACCCTGAATACCGGAACGCCAACAGTCAAAGAACTTGAGGCTGGGCTTGTTCGTCAGGTGGCCGCGTTGCTGGCGGCGGGAACGATCGCTATGATGAGCCGGGTGGAGGATAGCTGATGAAAATAGATCCGGTAGAGCACTGGTGGATAGACGCTTGAACAACACGGGCTCACTCAAGCCCTTAAACTGAGGTAATATTCATGACAGAAAATGAAAACAACGCGGGAACGCCTCCCGCTGACAACGAAGGCGGAGAACCCACTACTCCCCCTATGGGGGAGGGCGAGAAGCGGCTGACTCAGGCCGAAGTTGACGCCATAGTTCAGGACCGGCTCAAGAGAGATCGGAAGGCGAGAGAAGAAAAGATCGCCGAAGAGCTTGGCGTCTCTCTGAAAGAGGCTAAAGAAATCATCGCTGCCAAGCGAAAGCAGGCAGACGACGAAAAAACCGAACTCCAGAAGGCGAATGAACTGATCGCCGATCTGAAGGCAAAACAGACCGCCCGGGAGATCTCCGACCTCAAGCGATCTCAAGTAGAAAAGATGATCGCCGAGAGGAAAATCAGTCTCCCCAACGGCGTTTCAATCTCCGACGTCCTCAGGACGGTTCCGGGTGAGACCGAAGACGAGATCGAGGAAGGGGCTGCCCTTCTCCTCCGGCTCTTCCCGCCCAACGCTCAGGTAGGCGGCGTGGGCATGAATCCGGCCAACCCGCCGGGGAAGCCCCCCGACCTGGACACTCAGATCAAAGAAGCGGAACTCAAAGCCATGCGTTCGGGCGATCCGAACGACTGGAAGAGAGTGACCCGCCTCAAAATCAAGAAACAAGGATTATAGGTGATATGAAATGGCTAACGCAGATGCAAGCGCAACATACTGGAATACTCCCCAGTATCACGGCCAGCTCCTAACGATCGGACTGACCGACAAGAACTGCAAGTTTCTCAACATGATCGGCGGCCTGGGAACAATGGGCCGAGCCGGCGGAGCGAAGACCACGACCGTGCTCAAGTTCCCGCTCAACTCCGAAAACGCCTTCGACTCCCCCTCCCAGCAGGACATCACTGAAGCCGAGACCGCTACCACCCCAACCCCCAGGAACTACGACCGGGCGCAGACCGAGTATAATTACATCCAGATATTCCACCGGGGCGTCGGCGCTAGCTACCTCTCCCTGAGCGCGAAGGGCGCCCTGTCTGGTCTGTCTATCATCGGCGAAGTCGAGGACGAGAACGACCCCTGGACCGACAACCTGAACATGAATATTCGGCAGATGGCCATCGATATCGAATATCACATGCTCAACGGCCAGCTCAACGAATCCGCTTCCTCTGCCGAAGCTTCCAGGATGGCCGGGCTCTTCGCCACCCAAAACAAGGACGGGGGAGCGGCTCATACCCTCAATACTAACAAGGTGGACGCTGGTGGCGACGCTCTCACCGTGGCCGATGTGGACGCCCTCCTCCTCCTCATGAAGGAGACGAGCTACGCTCCGATGGTCAACCCCGTCTTCATCGGGAAGTATTCGGCTATCAAGGAACTCGCCGATCTTTACGGGGTTACCATCATGGCCGGGGTTACCAATTCCATCGGGACCGTATCCGGTCAGATCGATGCCATCGTGACTCAGGCTGGCAAGTTCCCGCTGGTGGAGGTCCCTCAGTGTCCCGCAAACACCCTCGGTCTGATCGATCTGGCTTACGTGAGCCCCGTCTTCCTTCCCGTCCCGGAGCGGAACGGGCGGCCCGGTGGCTACATGTTCTTCGAGCCGATCTCCAAGGTCGGAGCCGCCGACAGAGGCCAGCTTTATTGTCAGATCTCCCTCGACTACACCACCGAACACTATCACGGCAAGATCTACAACTTCTAGAGGATGACGAGGTGACTAAGAAAATGAAGCGAATTCTAACTATCCTCGCCATCCTCTCCCTGATCGGG
>CAZHAO010000281.1:0-2040 GCA_964530375.1 uncultured Methanotrichaceae archaeon | reverse complement strand
TCCCTCCTCCAGCCCCAGGGGCCGGGATTCCGGAAGATCAGGCGGAACGAGCCGATCCTCGTCGACTACGGCGGCGTCTACAACGGCTACACCGCCGACGAGACGAGGATATTCTCCATCGGCCCGCTTCCAGAGGAGTTGGAGGAGGCCCACGCCGCGGCCCTGGAGGTGGAGAGGGCTGTGGCGGAGGCGCTCCGACAGGGAAGCTTTGGCCGGGAGATCTTCGAGATCTCTGAGGCCAGGGGCGAGGAGCTGGGGTACAAAAAGAGCCTCGGCGGCCCCGTCGGCGCAAAGTGCGGCTTCGTCGGCCACGGAGTGGGCCTTGAGATCGATGAGCGTCCTGTCCTGGGGCCCGTCGACGACGAGATTCTGCCGAACATGACCGTCGCCGTCGAGCCGAAGATGATCTTTCCGGGGGTCGGCGTCGTCGGGATCGAGGACACCTTCCTCACCACCGATTCCGGTCCGAAAAGGCTGACGCTGCTTCCCCAGGAGATATGGCGAATCTGATGGGCGAAGGCGGCGCAAAAGCCGCCTTCGGAGCTTGCTGAAGAGCCGGGACTGAAGGCAGCTGTCGTTCCGGCTTCAGACCTCTGGTATTAACTATTATGGCAATATTCATAAACAATGAGGCCAACCACCACCAAAGTCAGATGATTTCCCATGGAGAAAAGGATTAGTTCGATCCTCCTCCGAATCGTCACCTGATCTCAAAGTTGGGAGATATGCGGCGGAAGGCGTCCAATGCGCCCTTCGCCCGAAAGTCCCATACCAAAATCCGTCACATCACCCCGCTCCCAGCCGAGGGCTGCGGCATGGCGGCGGGGATATCCAAGGTGATCTTCCCTATGAAACCAATTACAGATATCGACTGGAACGAGGTCTGGAAATATCAGATGAAGAGGAGCCGGGAGGCGAGCACCGTCCGCGACTGCGCCCGCATCTGGGAGAGCCGGGAGAGCGCCCTCAAGTTCTGGAATATGTCCAAAGAGAACAGCCATCGCGTCGAAGAGACTATCGCGGGAACGGAGTTCACCCCTCGATCAAGGGTCCTGGACATCGGGGCCGGGCCCGGAACCCTCGCCATCCCCTTCGCCAAAAAGGTCAGCCACGTCACCGTCGTGGAGCCGGCGGAGGGGATGATCTCCGTCCTCCGGGAGAAGATGGCCGAGGAGGGGGCCGATAACATCGATATCGTCGCGAAGCGGTGGGAGGAGGTCTCCGTCGCCGACGACCTAGACCCGCCCTACGACGTGGTGATCGCCTCCTTCTCCCTGGGGATGCAGGACATCCGGGCGGCGATCGAGAAGATGATCGAGGCCTGCAATGGGCGGATCTACCTCTACCACTTCGCCGGTGAGACCCACTGGGACCGGGACTGCAGAGACCTCTGGCCGAGGCTTCACGGTCGGGAGTACCAGCCCGGCCCCAAGAGCGACGTCCTCTACAACGTCCTCTACTCGATGGGGATCTACCCCCACGTCCGGACCTTCAGCCTGCGGCACCGCCAGAGGTTCGCCAGCACGGAGGAGGCGATGAACCACTTCCGCCACCAGTATCAGATATCGACGGAGGAGCAGGAGGCGATCGTGCGGGAGCACCTGGCTCGGGTCCTCAAGGAGGAGAACGGCGGGCTCGTCCTGCCCGCATCCTCGGTCAGGGTCAAGATCTGGTGGGAGAAGGGGTCAGAAGCGGTGGATTCAGTCGAAAGCTGACTGAAGCGGCCTTTAAAATTGGAAGGGAGATAGAGGCGCCCTCGTTCGACGATGAACGCGGGACTTGAAGAAATCCCATCGCCAAAATGGGATGCCTCCAGCACCAAGGCAGGTCTCTTCTAATCTCCCTCCTATCGGCTATTTTCGAACTGATCTGAAAAAAGATTTGGTAGTAATCAGCGATGACGACCTCGGCGCAGCCGGGGCAAAAAGTACTTCCTCTCGGAAAATCCTCTTCGCCGGAAGCTTCATGATGAAATCAAGCCAAATCCCGGACGCTGCCCCAGCCCACAAGTTCTCCCTCGCCTCCGACTTCGAGCCGAAG
>CAZHAO010000280.1:0-2047 GCA_964530375.1 uncultured Methanotrichaceae archaeon | reverse complement strand
CTCCCGATCCCTGACGCCGGGTGGAAGGACCCTCCTCACCGTCTCGCTCATCCCAACTGCTGCATGAGGGGCAGATACTCTATGAACCGCGAAAAATACACTCGACTGGAAGAGATCCCCAACGTTGGCCCCTCTATAGCGGAGGATCTGCGCCTGGTCGGAGTCTCTCGTCCCCAGGATCTGATAGGGCGAGATCCCTACCAGATGTATGAGGAGCTGTGCTGCAAAACAGGAGAGCGGCACGACCCCTGCGTCATCGACGTCTTCATCTCCGCGGTCAGATTCATGGAAGGCGAGCCCAAACGGCCCTGGTGGGCTTATACCCCGGAGCGGAAGCATAGGCTTGCCGGCGGGGACGCATCCGAGCCGACAGAGCGCTCCGGCGGACGGACGGACGAAGAAAGCAGACGAGCCTGACTGCCGGGAGTGATACGGGAGGCTCTCGGAGAAGGGCCTCCCCCTCTCCTCGCCGGGACGTCAGGGGAGGCCCTCGCTGAGCCATCTAACGTCCGCTTCTGATCGCCCCTCTCCTTCACGACGGTATCTTCTCCACCCGTACGGCGCACGCCTTGTACTCCGGGGTCTTCGCCTGGGGGTCGAGGGCGGGGTTGGTGAGGAGGTTGGTGAGAACGTCCCGGTAGTGGAAGGACATGAAGACGACGCCGCGGGAGGACTTTTCGGTGACCCTCGCCTTCACCCTCACCTCGCCCCGCCTGGACTTGACAAGAACCGTCTCCCCGTCCTCGATCCCGAGCTCCCCGGCGTCGGCGGGGCTGATCTCGATCGTCTCCTCGGGCCACAGCCACATGAATCCCCTGGAGCGGCGGGTCATGGAGCCGCAGTTGTAGTGCTCGCGCCTCCTGCCGGTGGTGAGGATCAGCGGGTATTCGGGGTCGGTCACCTCGGCGGGGGGCCTGTGCTCGACGGCGTTGAACTTCCCGAGCCCCCGGCTGAAACAGCCGACGTGCATCGTCTCCGTCCCCGGATGATCTTCCGAGGGGCAGGGCCACTGGAGGCCCCGGTCCGCCAGCCGCGAAAAGCACACCCCCCCGAACATCGGCGCAAGAGACGCGATCTCGTCCATGATCTCCGAGGGATGGCCGTAGCTCATGGGATAGCCCATCTTCTCGGCGATTCGAGAGATCGTCTCCCAGTTGGCGAGGCCGGCAATGGGGGGAATGGCCCGGTTCACCCTCTGAATCCGCCGCTCGCCGTTGGTGAAGGTTCCGTCGCACTCGGCGAAGCTCGCGGCCGGTAGGATCACGTCGGCGTACCTGGTCGTCTCGGTGGGGAATATCTCCTGGACGACGAGGAAGTCCAGGGCCTCGAGGGCTGAGCGGACCCGGTTGGTGTCGGGGTCGGTCTGGGCGGGGTCCTCCCCCAGGATGTAGAGGCCCTTGATCCCTTTTCCTGCAGCGAGCTGCTCCAGCATCTGGGTGGAGGTGAGGCCGGGGTTCTCGGGGAGCCGGACCCTCCAGGCCTCCTCGAACTTGGCCCTGTTCTCGGGGCTGGTCACCGGCTGATAGCCGACGTAGCTGTTGGGGAGAGCCCCCATGTCGCAGGCCCCCTGGACGTTGTTCTGACCCCGGAGGGGCATCACCCCCGTCGACGGTCGGCCGACGTTTCCCGTCAGCATGGCCAGGTTTCCGAGCGACATCACGTTCAAGGTCCCGGTGACGTGCTCGGTCATCCCCAGGCTGTAGATGATCATCGCCTTCTCCGCCCCGGCGTAGAGCCGGGCCGCCTCAATGATATCCTCCTCGGGGACTCCCGCGATCTCGGCGGCCCTCTCCGGCGGATAGGTCTCCACCACCTTTTTGAACTCCTCGAAGCCCTCGCTGCGGCTGGCGATGAACTCCCGGTCCTCCAGCCCCTCCCTGAGGATGACGTTCATCATCCCGTTGAGGAGGGCGATGTTCGTTCCCGGCCGGAGGTTCAGCCAGACCTCCGCCCGGTCTACGAGCTCGATCCTCCGGGGGTCGGCGACGATGATCTTTGCGCCCTTGTTGGCTGCAGCGATCACCTTCAGACCCACGATGGGGTGGGC
>CAZHAO010000279.1:1769-2052 GCA_964530375.1 uncultured Methanotrichaceae archaeon | reverse complement strand
CTTACGCCCTCCTGGGGCTCGGCAACAGCTACGAAGACCTGGGGCTCGGCGAGTCTTACGCTTCTCTCGGAGGTCTGGCGTCTTACGAATCGATGGGTCTTTCGGAGACCTACATGAAGCTGGGGCGGTTCTCGTCGGAGATCCTGAGCGGGACGTTCTCGGCCTCCGATCGCCTGGAGGAGAGGTCATCATGTACCTTCACCGTCCGGGACGATACCTCCACGAAGCGATACCGGAAAGGCCAGCCCGTATCGGCTCGCAACTGGATCACCGGGGAAAGGAT
>CAZHAO010000279.1:0-1759 GCA_964530375.1 uncultured Methanotrichaceae archaeon | reverse complement strand
AGGATCGTCTGCGGCTGGATCAATGAGGTCGAAGAGGTAAGACCGAAGGGGACGAGCGCCCTCTGGCACACCATCGACGTGTCCGACAACCATTATCTCGCCGACAAGAGGATCGTCGCCTATACCGCTACCGAAAAGACCTGCGGGGCGGTGATCGTTGATATCTGGCTTGACTACCTACAGTTTGAGGGGGTCCAACTCGGCCGGATCGAGTCGGGGCCGGTCCTCTCCGAGTGCATCTTTTCCTATATCCCGGCGACGGAGGCGTTCGACGAGTTGGCGGAGAGCGCCGGGTTCACCTGGTGGATAGACGCCCGAAAGAGGCTCCACTTCATGGCGCGGGGGAACGTCTCGGCCCCCTGGGATGTGACCGACGCCGACGCCCTGGAGGGCGGGACGACCCTCCTCCACGGCAATCACGAATATCGTAACCGCCAGTACGTTCTCGGAGGGCTAGCGACGACGTCGCCGCAGACGGAGACCTTCGCCGGAAACATGGAGCAAACGACCTTCACCGTAGCCTATCCCTTGAAAGAAATAATATCCGTCAAGGTGAACGGCGAGGACGAGACGGTAGGATTCAGGGGAGATACTGGATACGACTGGTACTATGCCGAGATGCAAAACACGTTCAACCAGGACATGGGGGGCGCGAAGCTCACCGCTGATGATATCCTAGAGATCGAATATGTCGGGTTCTTCGACGTGGTCGCCGTCGCCGAGGAGTCGGTGGCCGTCCTCGATCGGGGAGCGGTGGAGCAGTCCACCACCGGGTATGTAGAGGCGGCGATCAGTATGCCACAGGTGCAGAGCAACGATGCCGCCGAGGAAGCCGCCGCCGCCAAACTCGCAAAATTCGCTATGGTGGGGTCCACCCTCCAGTTCACGACGACCCGCCACGGCCTCGCCCCCGGTCAGCTCGTCAAGGTGACGATGGACCGCCACGGCCTCACCGAAGAGGAGATGCTGATCCAGGAGGTCGAAACGAGGGAGGAGGAAGGGTATAATTGGTACGATATCGAAGCCGTATCCGGGCCGGTGGGTGATTCCTGGCAAAAGTTCTTCGCCCGTCTCGCTGCCGGGGCAAAAGCGGAGGTCAAGCGATCGGCCGGAGGATCGACTCTCCTCATAAAGATGATGTCGTTCACGAAAGAATGGATAGCGCCGGAAGCGCCGAATATATTTGAAGAAATATATCCAGATTCTGGAATATTGACCGATGGCGAGAGCGTCCCGTCGTTCGATGAGGTCGATAGGGTACGGTATTGCTCCCTCTACGTCGCCGACGAGGAGGTATATCGAAAAGCGATCACCACTATCTCAGGTGAGGAGGCCGGATCGCAAAAAATAATTAGCATTACGATGATGACAGCTTCAGAGGTGGCGGGGATCGAGACTTCTCATATCGGCTGGTGGGGTGGGATCGAGGCGGTGGCTGTGCTAGGTACGGGGTTTGAGCTCGATAAGCAGGAAGAGGTGAGGGAGAAGACCGCTCTCGAAGCCTGGCAAATTCGGAAGACTGATCTGAGGTGGGAATAGTGGGGTACGTCAAGATTAATTGGACGGAGGAGACGCCCATCACGGCGGCGCGGTTGAACTTGATGGAGACTCAATATGACGAGTTTGACACTTCTTATATCGTCCACAACCACGACGACCGCTATTATACTCAGGTCGAATCCGACGCCAGATTTTTCCATGTCGGGAACGACGGCGAGGGGTCCGGACTGGATGCCTGGCTTCTGGACGATCTCTCCCC
>CAZHAO010000278.1:0-2088 GCA_964530375.1 uncultured Methanotrichaceae archaeon | reverse complement strand
ACCGATAGCTTCGAGGACCGAGGTTGCAGGTAAGGCTGGCCTTGTAAAAGAAGGATGACAGAAAAAATAGTGGATGAGAGGAGAGCTCTCCCCCATCCCTCATTTGAAGAGGTTCATGAACCCGTAGAACTCCTCAGGATCGGCACCGCTTATCTCAACCTCTCCGCCGGAGACCGCCTCCTCAGGGTTGAGCTTGCCGATGACCAGGTTCTTCCAGGTCAGCGAGTCGGTGACTACGGTGAACTTCGGATCCTCGGCGACCTCCTGCTGGACCTCTACGATCCCCTTTCGGACGTATAGGGCATAGTCGCCATTGACGGAGTCATCCGAGAGCTCGATGCCGACGGCGTACTCTTGGTCCAGAGCTTTGGTGGCGTTGAGACTCACATCCATGATCCTGAATATGGTCTCCATGGGCATGTAGAAGACGATATTGTCGTCCAATAGGCTGAAGCCTTTTTCAACCGGGATGTTTATCTGGCCCGTCTCTTCAAGATACTCGGAGAGGAGGTAGTTTCTCACCTGAGCGTTGGAGGACTCTTCGGCCAAGGCGAGGAGGGCCGAGTTCTTGACCTCCCGGGCTTCAGCGTTCTCCGGGTCCAGGAGGAGGACGTAGTCGGAGAAGATCAGCGCCCATCTCATGTTCCCCTCATCCAGAGCCGCCTTCGCTTTGACGCCAAGCTCGTCGACGCCACCGGCCAGGTATGCCATCTTCTCAGCCTCTTCGGTGGGAGAGGTCGGGAATATGTCTCTGCTCTTGCCGGTGAACCATCCCATATACTGCTGGAATATCTGGAATATGTCCCTGTCCACCTCGCCGAAGTACTCCTTCAAATTGGGATCGTTGGCGAGGTGGGGGGGCAGCTCGATCTCCTCGATGATCTCGCCGGGGGTCAGCCCCTGGTTCATGTACCGGACCGTCTGGTCGTGGACGTACTGGAGGGCGTCGCGGGCGTTGGTGAGAGTGCGGCTGACATTCTCGGCGCCGACGATCGGCCCTCCGCCGCTGTGAATCAGGACCAAGTATTCAGCATTGAGCTTCCTCATGCTGTCTATGCTGGATATGTAGTTCAATGGATCGCGGAAAGAGGCGCCGCGAAGCGTATTGATGGCGGGGAACGATTTGTAGAAGTTGCCTATCTGAACAATCACCTTCCCGTCAGGCAGCCAGACGTAGATTATGTCGGCCGTCTCACCGGGAGCATGGACCAGGGTGAGATTTACCCCGGCGATGTTCGTCTCCAGCTTGTCGCCGACGGTCATGGTGGGCGGCAGGTAACCCGAAGGGCCCGGGACCGAGAAGGGGAAGATGCCTCCATTTACAAAGTAGCCCGTATCATTCTGCCACGCTATGCCCGCGTACTTCACGGCTCGGTACGCTTTGATGGGAAATATCTGGCTATATAAAGCGGTCGGGCCAAAGAGATTCTTCTCAAAGGTCTCGTGAGCTATGATCTCCGGTGAGTCGTTCCCGGCAAAGACGCTGGTCCCCTCCATATGGCAGTCGTGGTAGTGGGTGTAGATGATGGCCTTGACGGGCTTTTTGGAGAATATATCGTCCAGATACTCGTTGTAAGCCGCTTTGACCATCTCTGCAGACGTCGTGCTCTCGCCGGGGTCGACGACGATGAGCCCGTCGGTCCCCTCTATCAAAACGGGGTTGGAGCGACCGTAGCCCACCGCAACGTAAACTCCATCCGTCACGTTATAGACGGTCGGAGGCACCCATCCTGCATTGAGGGCGACAAGATCGGGGTTGGCGCCCACCGCCTCAGGCTCAAAGGCCGATGCTGACGATAACCATAAAAATATCAAAACTATTATCGTTTTGGAAAGACTTCTAGCTTTCATATTTCTCATCCTGTTTGTGCATATCGACTCATCAAATTGCTCTGCATTAAAATTCCTGGAAGCCGATCTACACTTGTAGCACCGAGCTTTAGGATTCGCTGCATTCTGTTGAAGTCGAGAGCAATTTTTAAAGACGATGATGAAGTTTAATGCCATCATCGAATAAAAACTTTGTGCCAAACGGTCACGACGCATCCGATGGCTCGAATCAATTCTGATCATCAAGGCGAAAGAGGT
>CAZHAO010000277.1:0-2101 GCA_964530375.1 uncultured Methanotrichaceae archaeon | reverse complement strand
CCGTCTCCGGATACTTCTCCTTGATCAGCTGGGCGTTCTTGAGGGCGTACATGCAGCAGACCCGGGAGCAGTAGGGGTTTCCCACCGTCTCGTCCCTGGAGCCGACGCACTGGAGGAAGGCGACGGATTTGGCGACCTCGCCCGTCGAGGGCCTCACCACCTCGCCGCCCGTCGGTCCCGCGGCGTTGAGGAGCCTTTCGACCTGGAGGCCAGTTATGACGTCTCTGAACCTTCCGTACCCGTACTCCTCCTTTCGGGCTGGGTCGAAGGACTGCCAGCCCGTGGCGACGATGATGGCGCCGACGTCGAACCTGAACTCCTCGCTGGTCTGGTCGTACTTGACGGCATCGACGGGACAGGCCTCGGCGCAGAGGCCGCAGCCGATGCAGGCCGCTGGATCGATGCAGGCGACCAGGGGGACCGCCTGGGGTATGGGCATGTAGATCGCCTTTCTTTTGCCCAGGCCGAACTCGTACTCGTCGGGGACCTCCACGGGGCAGACCCCGGCGCACTCGTTGAGGCAGCCCTTGCAGAGCTTCTCGTCGACGAACCTCGCCTTCTTGACGCCAGATACAGTGAACCTCCCGACGGACCCCTCGATGTTCAGGATCTCGGCGTAGGTTATGAGTTTGATCAGGGGGTGGTTGTAGACCTCGGTCATCTTCGGCGCGAGAACGCAGATCGAGCAGTCGTTCGTCGGAAAGACGTCGGTGAGGAGGGCCATGTACCCGCCGATCGTCGGCTTCCTCTCGACGAGGTAGACCGAAAGGCCGCTGTCGGCCATGTCCAGGGCGGCCGCGATCCCGGCGACACCTCCGCCGATGACGAGAACCCCCCGGCTGACGGGCATCGTCTCGCCCTGGAGGGGGTTCAGGAGGGCGGCCTTGGCCACGGCCATCCTGATGAGGTCTTTTGCCTTCTCCTGGGCCTGGGGGGGCTCGTCCATGTGGACCCAGGAGCACTGCTCCCTGATGTTCGCCATCTCCAGCATGAAGGGGTTCAGCCCGGCCTCGGAGATCACCCTCCGAAAGGTCGGCTCGTGGAGCCGAGGCGAGCAGGCGGCCACCACGATGCTCTCCAGCTTCTGCTCGGCGATGTCCTCCTTGATAGTCTCCTGGCCGGTGTCAGAGCAGGTGAACTGAAGGTCTCGGGCGACCTCGACGCCGGGCAGGGTTTTGGCGAACTCGGCGAGGCTTCCGGGCTCCAGGACGCCGGCAATGTTCAGGCCACAATGGCATACGTAGACTCCAATTCGCATCGACAGGACTCCGAGCAATCATTAGAATCCTCAAACTTAAAGGTACCTGTTAAGGGAAAAAGGTGCGAACCTGCCAAATTGGATCAAAATATCTCTTCATATCCGGCGTAAAACGGGACGTTGGGATTGAAGGAAGGAAAAAATGGTGGTTTTGATGAACCTGAAGTCAAATCAACGACTCTGCCGCTGAAATCGTTCAAAAAACCCCCTAAAATCTGTAAAATTTAGGTGCCGGGAACGGGATCCGAACCCGTGACTTCCAGATGCCTCAGGAGACGAGCGCCTCATTTTTCGCTTCCCTATGAGTCTGGCGCCCTAACCAGCTAGGCCACCCCGGCACAGCAGATCCCCTAGGGCCATTTGTTACATAAACGTTGTGCTCATCGGCTGTGAGGCCGAAGAGGAGAACTTATTTCTAATAGGGACCGGGATACCGCCCGCAAGATCAAGATGTCCTCGATCATATCCTGCACAGTGAGCGATTCCCTATCGGGAAAGGTGATCGTCCTCGCGGTCACGGGGTCCATCGCCGCGGTGAGGACCGTCGACCTGGCCCGGGACCTGATCCGGCGGGGGGCGGCAGTCCACTGCGTAATGAGCGGGGCGGCTGCGGAGATCATACACCCCTACGCCCTGGAGTACGCAAGCGGAAACCCGGTGGTGACGAAGATCACCGGAAGGGTCGAGCATGTCGAGTTCTGCGGCGTCGGTGGCCGAGCCGACCTCCTCCTCATCGCCCCCGCCACCGCCAACTCCATCGGCAAGATCGCCTGCGGCATAGACGACACCCCCGTCACCACCTACGCCACCACCGCCCTGGGGAGCGGCGTCCCCGTTATGGTC
>CAZHAO010000276.1:0-2114 GCA_964530375.1 uncultured Methanotrichaceae archaeon | reverse complement strand
CATAGGTTGTTCGGGTTGTGAAGATCATATGAATAATTCAAACCAAATAGATTCCTGAGGGGCGCGAAATAGTTTTGGGACTCCACAATCTGAACATATGAACTATATGCTCAAAAGCCTTGTATATAGGATAAAGTTGAGCAACCCCTAGTCGGTAGATCTATTTATATTATTGTGATTAATTTTATACCCATATCCAACATGTCTGGGGTCGTCGATGTGAAAATCGCGATCAACAGCTGCAAATTTGGAAAAGGGATGGATATATGAGGGATGTAGGGACGATTATTAAGATCTGGGCTGCAGTCTTTGTGATCTGGGCTGGGCTCATGCTGACCTTGGCTGCCTTCGGCCCTTCTTTGGCCGCCAATAACCCCGAGGGATACTTCGTCGAGAACGAGCACTACTTCGAGCAGGACGTCTCAGGCGACGGCTACGCCATGGTTTACCAGAAGGTGAACACCGAGACTCTTCAGCTCCAAAACTACATGCACGGAAGCGGGAGCATGGACTCGGCGACCCTGTTGAACTCCAGCCAGGAGGAGAAGGACTACTATAAGTTCAACCCTGACACAGGCCAGTACGCTTCGAGCAAGACGAAGGTCCACCAGGGGACGATATCCTTCGTCGAGCAGAACGAGATGGATTACGCTCCCCGAAGCTTCGCATACGGCACCGGCTACTACGCTGAAAACCCGGTGGTCTTCAACTCCAAGCTGAAGGAGAAGACCCAAAGCAAGAGCTACCAGGAGGGGGTCTCGATGCACCACCAGATCGAGTATGCATCAGGGTTCCAGAAGGACATCAGGGTGAACCTGGAGTGCATCGAGAGCAACGAGGAGGGCGTGGCAGGCCACGGCCTGGCCGAGATGGGGGATTGAGGAGACGGTGACTGAGGGCACCGTCCACGTCGGAGAGCTCCTGACCGATCCCGACGGCGACCGCGGATGGAAAGATCCCCTCATCGAGATCGACGAAAACTACGTTGGATCTTTCACCATCAAGAAGAACACGAGGATCTCCGCCGAGAAGGACAAGCCCAAGGCCCCCAAGGACTGGCTCTCCTGCTGCGTAGGTGGCTACGGCGAGATGGAAGACGACGACAAGATCTGGGGAGAGAAGGAGATATTCGACTGCACCTGCCGGGACGTCGCCTGGGGAGACTCCTGGACCGACAAGTCCAAAGAGCAGCCCCTGTAATCTGAGCGGATCTTGCCATAAATAGCGATGAAAAACTGAGTGGGCGCTGGCACTTTCAACTGCCAGCGCCGCTCCCTCCAACTTATTTTAATCCTGATTCAGCGGACGGGGACGAACCCCGAATCGGCCACTATACTCTGCCCCTCGTCGCTCAGGACGAAGTCGATGAACTTCTCAGCATTGGGGCTCGGATCACCGAAGGAATAGAGGTTGAGTGCCCTCGACAGCGGGTAGGAGCCGTCCTTTATCGTCTCTGCCGATGGCATGACCCCATCGTAGGCCACTGCCCTGATGGCGCCGCCCTGGACGTAGTTCATCCCGACGTACCCGATGGCTTTGTCGCTACTTGTCACCGCGGTCTTCACCTCGGCGTTGCTGCCGCAGTAGGTGGTGACCCCCGGGGTCTCGGCCTCCTCGCTTTCCATCACCATCTCGTTGAAGGTGTCTCTCGTTCCGGAGCCGACCTCTCTAGCAACCACGTAGATCATCTCGTCGGGGCCGCCCACGTCTGCCCAGTTGGCGATATCGCCGTTGTAGATGGCGGCGACCTGCTGCTGGGAGAGATTGGTGACGCCGGCCTCGTAGATCGGCTGGCTCACCACGACGGCTATGGCGTCGTAGGCCACCTGAAACTCCTCGAAGCTGTCGCCGTAGGCGGCGATCTCGTCGGGCTTCACCTGCCGCGATGCCATGGCTATATCGGCGAGACCCTCGGCGGCGTTCTTGATCCCGACGCCGGACCCGCCGCCGGTGACGGAGACGTGGACCTCGTTCTGGATTTTGTTGAACTCCTCGGCAGAGGCCTCCACCAGGGGCATCACCGTGGTGGACCCGGCGACGATGACGTCGGCAGCCTCCGCGGCGGCAGCCGCCTCTTCCTCCCTGTCGACGCATCCCGAGAAGGACAGGATCGA
>CAZHAO010000275.1:0-2151 GCA_964530375.1 uncultured Methanotrichaceae archaeon | reverse complement strand
GTATTGAGGTGGTCCCTTGGGCGCTGCAGAGCAGTATGTAGTTGATGCGAAAGGCCAGAAGGTCGCGGTCATCCTCCCCTTGGCCGAGTACGAAAAGCTGCAGGAGGATCTTCACGATCTCTCGGTGATCGCTGACCGGAAAGACGAGAAGTGCATCAGCTTAGAAGAGATGAAGAGACGCCTGTGAGGGCAGATGGTCGACTATACCATCACCTTCAAGGCCAGCGTGGAGAAGGACCTTCGAAAGCTTCCAATGGATAGAGCATCTCACGTCCTGGAGGTCATTGAGAGCCTCTCTCTCGATCCAGTTCCCAGGGGAGCGAGAAAGCTTTACGGCACCGAAGGTTTCTATCGAGTTCGAGCAGGCGATTACCGTATCATATACAAGATAGCTCGCGAGGAGCGGGAGATCGTTATCTTTTACGTGCGACACCGAAGCGTTGCATATAGGGAACTTTAATCGAACTGCCCTAGAATTGCAGGAGAAGCGATTGACCTGCAACGAGGATTCAGTTCGAGGGGAGATGAAGATCCACGGCAGACGCTGGGGGAGCCTTCACCACCGCTGCTTCTCCGGCCCCAAGATGGCTGAGCCCTGACCGAGTCGATCTTTTGCGCCGTCAATTCCGCCGGGCCCCCGCCTCCGGTCGACCCACCACTCCACCAGGATCGAGGGGAACAGGCTGGGGGTGGCGGACTCCTCAAAGCGGGGCCGGTCCTACAAGTTATCGGCAATTTATCGGCAATATGTCGGCAGATTATCGGCAATGCCTGGAGGCGAAGAATGACGGGCATCGGGCTCACCCCGGCGGATGCCCCTGAAAAAACCCGCACCGACCCTTAAATCCTAATCCTCGAAGGGGACTATGTAGACGCCGTCCTCCCTCTTCTGCCCCTTCACCAGCTCGCAGTGCCTCAGGATCGCAAACTCGTTTTCCAGCTCATCAGCCGGCAGAGCGAAACGCCTGGCTATCTCCTCCCTGGTGGCCCCGCCTCCCGAGACGATGAACTCGTAGATCTCCCTCTGGACGTCGGTCAGCCCCTCGGCCCCGACGAGGCCCGCCTTCTCCCTCAAGATCTTCTTGGACCGGACGGCCCAGGGGTCGCAGGCCTTGATCCTCGAATGGGCGCTGATGTAGCAGTCCTCGCAGATCCTGCTCCCGCCCTCCTCGATCAGCTCTCCGGCCGGATGCTCACACCCACAGCGGTTGCACTTCTGCATCTCTTCTATTTCTTCGACCATTGATCCACCTCGTCTTCCTCCAACTTCAATCGTCCTTCGTCTTCAAGCCCTCCAAGAGCGCATCATACCTTTCCCTGATCCTCTCGACGATGTCCATCTCGTAGGGCTGGTGGGTCGGAACTTGGATCTCGGCAGCCAGCTCTTTGTAGTCGGGCGCTGCTGTGATCCCATCCTCGTCCGTCGAGATCCCCAGATCCAGGGCGATCTCCTCGATCATCGGCGTTAAGGGCTTTATCGGCCGGGCACCTTTCGCCTTTTCCCTGTAGTCTGCAAGGAGGGCGTCGATCTCCGCATGGAGGGCCCCCACCTTCTCGATATCGGCTCTCCCCGCCTTCTCGGCGATCAGGTTGATGCTATCCTTTAATTGGGTGAGGGTCCGAACGGACGCCTCGATCAGCTCCCCCGAAAAGTGCTCTTTCGCCCTCTCCTCGTAGCCGGGGGCGATGACCAGAAGGTCGAGCCCCTTCATGGCTTGAATGTCGTTTTTGTAGGGCTTGTAAGGGTTTGCGACGGCAAAATCGAGGCCCATCCGCTCGGCGAGGCTTCGATACATGGGGGTGACCCCGAGCCTCTTTCTCTCCTTCATCACCCTCCTGACGAAGTCGGGATCGTCGAAGTCGAGGCCGAAGTACTCGGCGAAGCTCTTGGTGGTGGTGATCACCTTCGTCCTCCCCTCCTTCTCGGCCTGGATAAGGCCGAGATCCTCCAGCTCCTTGACGTGGCCGTAGCTCTTGTTTCCCCGGAGCCTCGCCAGCTCGCTCTGGGCTATGGGCTGGTGGTAGGCGATGATGGCCAGGGTCCGCAGGAGCGGCGCCTCCAGCTCCTTGGGGCCGACCTTGCTCACCCGGTCGGCAACGGAGGATCGGACCTGCATCACGAACCTGTCCTCAAACTCCCTCACCTCGATC
>CAZHAO010000274.1:0-2153 GCA_964530375.1 uncultured Methanotrichaceae archaeon | reverse complement strand
ATGAACATCGCGAACATGCCCCGCTGCTTGCAGCGGGGTGCGATGTTTGACTATCGTGGTTATGCACTTTTTATTACCTATTATTTTTTATCGAATACCCCGCAGCTCTGCTGCGGGGATGAGCATATAACCGAATAACAATTGCTGTGGGCTCACATTCCAAGTTTATCTCATACAGCAGAATAGTTCAACGTGATGTAGAAGCGACCTATAATTCAAGATACGAAGGCGGCGGCGCGAATCATGCCCCGCAGCTCTGCTGCGGGGTGCGCCGCCGCCAGTTTGACTGAATGATTAAATTGATATCCGTATGCATCTGATAGTATAGGTATAGGGGCAGATTTGCTCTTTATCTCCACCCTCAGAAAGTCCCTCTCCCTTTCCACGAAATTTTTTGGTGGGTACAATATGATGGTGTACGTAAAATGAGCAAAGAGTCTCGACTTAAAGCTGGGTCAAGATAATAAGCTACATCCTGTAGTGGAGGAAGCCCTCGGAAATTTATAGATTTGGTATCCGATCCTGAACGTTGAGACATCTGCCTAAACCTTCGGACTATAAAATTGAGTCGGAATCCAGCAGGACATTTACTCCATCATTTTGATGGACCCATTATCCGGTTTGCTAGGGGGCTGAAATTGGCCCCAAGAGTATTTATATAATTTAATATTACCGGTATTAGAAGCCTTCCCTACTCGGCGGTCAACCACATCGGGAGGATCATCTCCGGCCTGGACGTATTCCCCAGGGTCGAGGAGGGGACCGGATAACCTTGAGGAGAGGCAAGCCCTGAGGTCTATGATGGGGATGAGGACAAGCGGGCGATGTCGGGCGCGGTCGCGGGTTCGGGACTCGCAGGAGCCGGATTGATCAAAGGAACTTTAAGATTGAAGGTCGAAGATATGATCGAGCGAATCCCAGTCGAGCTCTGATTTGAGCATATATGGTTCGAGCATATACTGAGGTGAACGAATGACAAAGGTGCTGGTAGTCTATCATTCTCGGAGCGGGAACACCGCCAAGATGGCGGCGGCGGTGGCCGAGGGCGCGCGAAATGGCGGGGCGGACGTGGTTTTGAAGAAGGTCGAAGAGGCATCGGTCGAGGATCTCGCGGCCGCTGACGGGATCGTCTTCGGGGCCCCCACCTACTTTGGGACCCTCTCCGGCGAGATGAAGAGCTTCATCGACAGGTCGGTCCGGATTCGGGGCAAGCTGGAGAACAAGGTCGGCGCGGCCTTCACCTCCTCGGGGAGCCTCTCGGGCGGAAACGAGACGACGCTGATCTCCCTCATCGAGGGGATGCTGATCCACGGGATGATCATCGTCGGAGACCCCCTCGAGACCGGCGGCCACTACGGCGCCGTCGCCGTGGGCGCGCCCGACGCCGGAGCCCTGATCGCCTGCCGAAAGCTCGGAGAGCGGGTCGCCGAAATCGCGAATATCCTCGCCTCGGCCTGATGGGGAAGTCCACGACATGACCCGACCAATGGATGACCTGCTGGATACGGCCGAGAAGATCAGGTCCATGGAGATCCGGGGCGCCGCCCTCATCGGCAGGGCCGCGGCCGGGGCGCTGAAGAACTTCGCCCTCTCCATCGAGCCCGCCGGGATCGAGGAGTTCAACGCCCAAGTCGGCCGGGCCGCCGGTATCCTCCTCAATACGAGGCCCACGGCGGTCTCGCTATCCAACGCCATCAGGATGGTGATGCGCTACCACGGTGACGACCTGGAGTCGGCCCGAAGGTCTCTTGCGAAGAACGCCGACGACTTCGTCGAGCGGTCGCTTCTGGCCGTCGAGCGGATCGGCGAGATCGGAAGCCGCAGAGTCCGGGACGGCGACACCGTCCTCACCCACTGCAACTCCTCTGTCGCCCTCTCCATCATCAAGACCGCCTTCGACTCGGGAAAAGAGATCAAAGTCATCGCCACCGAGTCCCGGCCCCGGTATCAGGGCCACCTGACGATAAGGACCCTCGACGGCTGGGGGATCGAGACGGAGCTGGTCGTCGACTCCGCCGTCAGGACCGTCATCAACGAGGTCGACGAGGTGATCGTCGGCGCCGACGTGATCACCTCTAATGGCTCCCTCGTCAACAAGATCGGGACCGCAGCGATCGCCCTCGCCGCTCACGAGGCGAGGACTAGCTTCATGG
>CAZHAO010000273.1:0-2202 GCA_964530375.1 uncultured Methanotrichaceae archaeon | reverse complement strand
ATAATTCAAAATGTATGAATTTCCGATGGGTGCGAAATCATTTCAGGACTCCACAGTTTGTAGAGCTTGTGTAATTTTGAGCATCTCGGCTTTATATTCCTCCTTAAACTTCTTTGTAATTCCTTTATCCCATTGAATTCGATACATAACACTTCCAGGAACAGATTTAACTTACGTTATTTCGGCGATCTTTTTAAGAATCCTTCACTTGGGGGCCATTAGATAGCGGATCTCTGTATAGGATATCGTGATACATCCCGTTTCGTGCCAATGAACGAGTTTTATAGTGGACCTTCGTTGAGTTGATCGGTCGTTCGCATATCAAATGGTTGACGCCCCGATGTGTGGTTTAGTCGTCATCCGAGAGCTGAAATGGTATGAAGCGATCAATAGCTGATCTGACGAAGGGGAAGATTCAGGAAAAAAGGTGATAGGGGTATCTTTGGGGGTCAGACCTCCCAGGCAGCGATCACCTTCTCGATGTTAACGTAGTCTCTTCTTCCCTCGTTCTCCAGGACGAGGACGCCGTCGGCGGAGCCCACGACCTTGCCGCGGAGCCGCTGGTTTCCGTTCCCGCCGAAGTAGACCTCGATCTCCTTGGCGTAGAGATGCTCTGATATGAATTTGTCCATCATGGGATGCTCACCTCAATGAAGCTCTTTGACAATAATAAAGCCTTAAACTAGATATAACTTGTGGTTAAGCCCCGAATTTGGCCCAAAATCAGAAAAAACAAACCGAAATTTAAATCAACTTGATTAAACTACCTTAACTCAGGTCAACTGAAGTTGATAATCTGAAAATCTTTCTCCAAGTCAAGTCGAGTTTAAAAGACAGGGCCTCTGCCCCGATCCTCACCCTCCAAAGGCGTCCCGCCCAAACACCACAGGTCAGGCCATCGGAGCCACCGAAGAGAAGGGGGTCAGATCGGCCGATCTGTTGAGAAGCCCCACCTGTCTTTGGCGTAGCTTGACAGCATCTTGTAAAACTCGTCGTAAGATAGAGGGAGCCACGACCACTCGTCGACGGAGGAGCCGCCCGTCTCCTCGCCGTCCTCGGCGAGCCCCGGCTCCACCTCCAGGGGATGAAGGTAGCTGTGGAGCCGATAGACCCTCTCGCCTACAGAGACCCGGTAGCAGTAGAGGGTCCGGACCGAGGCGTTGACGCCCCGATACCAGGGGGGCGGCGGCTCGTCTCTGACTTTCCGGCCGCTGGTGGCGTACCTGAAGATAAACTCGTCTTTGAGGGCGTAAAACCGGTCCCGAGTCGCGGGAGACTCCGTCTTCGCCATCTTGTTCGCGGCCCAGATCGCCTCGGCGAGGGCAGCGAGGTCGTCGTCGAACTGATCGCGCCAGAGCCGCCAGAGCTCCCGGCCGCTCATCCCGGTCCGAAGTCTAAGTCTCGTCCTCAAAGTAGGGGATGCTCAGAGCCGTCCCGGCAAAAACCCTTCCCCTTTGTCGTCTTTTTTTAAACGCCCTTCCGGTCGATCGCCCTGTTCTGCGGGCGCGGGGTCTGCTTGCAGCCTATGTATTCTGCCTCTTCGAGCCCCTCGATCGGGAATCGGCGAAGTAGGAGTCGATATCCATGTCCATGTCGGCCTTCATCAAAACCCAGCCGGTGATGTGCCCCGCCAAAAACGCCATCCTCTCCCCCTCGGTTCCGGCGAAGCGGTCGAGGGCCCGCCGGATGAGGTCGTGGGTGTCCTTCGACTCGGCCAGGATCTCTTCGATGACGATCCTGTTCACGAGATCGCACTCCTCTTCGGAGAGGCCGAAGATCTCTGCGATCCTTCGTTTCATCAAAGCATCATTTATCATAGACGGCAGGACTCCGGGGAGATATTTAGGTTCCTTCCGACATTTTTTCGTTTGCGATCTTCTTCTCCAGCCGCTTCCGGACCTCTCGCGCCCGCTCAGCCATGGGACTGCTGAGCTCCACGAAGAGCGCCTCTGCCTGACGGATCAGGTCGAGGGCCCGCTCCAAGTTGCCTTCATGCTCCTCTAAGAGAGCAGTTTGTGCCAATGTGATAGCGACGCCGCTCTTGTCCCCCAGCTCTTGAGCGATCTTCAGGCTCTCGCCGTAGAGGCGGCGGGCCTCGGCGAGGTCGCCCGTATCCTGAGCGAGGATCCCCAGCTGGTGGAGCGATATTGCGACGCCGGCCTTGTCCCCCAGCTCTTGTTTGATCTTCAGGCTCTCGCCGTA
>CAZHAO010000272.1:0-2223 GCA_964530375.1 uncultured Methanotrichaceae archaeon | reverse complement strand
CGCCGCCAGAGCCGGACCTGATCCGCCCCCACCTCTGCCGCCACCTCGTCCCAAGTCCTCCCCTCAAGCGCCCCGTAGTGCCGCTCGTTCAGCTCCCAGGCCTTGGCGACCGGGACCCATTCGAGGTTCATCTCCTCGGATACGATCCAGAGGGTCTTGATCGCCCTCCTCAATAGCGACGTGTAGGCGCAGTCGAACTCCAGCCCCTCCCTGCGCAGAAGCTGGCCCGCCCGCCGCGCCTCCACCTCGCCCTGGGGGGAGAGGCCGACGTCGGTCCAGCCGGTGAACCTCCGCTCGAGGTTGTAGACGGACTGGCCGTGGCGGAGGAAAATGAGGGTGAATGCGGATCTCATGGATTGCCCCGCGATCTGGGTTTGGGCCGGAAGAACCAATGCCGGACCAATTTGAGGAAACGTAGGCGGGGCTGGAGATATTCTTTACGATTTGCGTCCAAAATTCGCGAGAAAAAAATAGGTGGTGACCGGGCAGGCCCCTCAGAGCATCGCCCGGGCCGTGGTTATGACGTTGTTATTTCTGTCGACCACCAGAACCTCTTCTCCATTGGCGATGTCACGGTCGGCGTCGATCACCTGGCGGCCGAATACCCGGCCGCCCCTCGCGACGAAGGGGACGGCGGCGTCCGATATCACCAGCCTCTTTCTTCTTGGTGCTACGTTCTCTGGCAAGAGTTATCACCTCTGGAGATACTGGTGGAGTTGATCTGATATGAATTTTACTGTGAAAAGTGTGATCTGATCTTAATTTACGATAAGATTTTATCTTTCACCTCTTCGCCGTTCTCCGACTCCGCCCTCTCCGCCGCCTCTTCTTCCACCTCCCGGCTCGCCTTCAGGCTCTCGTTGTAGTATTCGAGAGCCTCCTCGAGCTGGTTTGTCAGCTGATAGACGGTGCCGATCTGGTGGAGGGTCGCGGCCTCCGCCGCCCGGTTCCCCATCTCCCTCTTTATCGCCAGGCTCTCGTGGTAATACTCCAGAGCCTCCTGGAACCGGTTTGTGTCCCGGTAGACCTTACCGATCTGATGGAGGGTCGCCGCCTCGGCCCCTCGGTCGCCGATCTCCCGATCGATGTCGAGGCTCTCTTTATAGGCGTCGACGGCCTCGTCAGATCGGAGCATCGACTTCAAAACCAGCCCCTTCTGCTTGAGGGCCGCCGTGAGCATCCTTTTGTCGCCCGTCTCTATTGCGCAGATCGCCGCCCTTTTCGTGAACTTGAGGGCCGAGCTGAGGTCCGAAAGGGCGCGGGACTTCGCGCCGAGGCGGAGGTTCGGCACCAGGGCCCTCTCGTAATCCTTGGAGAAGAAGAGATGCTCGGCGATGAAGATCTCCAAAAGCTGCCTATCGAGGTAAGTTCTCTTCATCTTCCCATCTCTTCATCCCAACTTCCGCGTTTCCGTCCCCTGGTGATCGCGGCGTCTCGGCCTTCGGCGTTTCGGCTCAATCCTCCCCCGCCCTTCTCGACAGCGGCAGGAGCACCTTTTTGCGAAACTCTCGCCGGGACGGAGTTTGTCCGACTTCGGCTTAAAGTTTTGCCCGCCACCCGGCGTCGCGCCCCGCGCCGCAGCTCTGAAAGATCAAGTACGATCCTCTGATCATCGCCGCCGCGGAGCAAGGGGGCGCGAAAGCCCCTCTCGCGGCCGCCAGCAGGACAGACTCGAAACTCGTCGCCCGGCTCGACCTGCCTTATTTTCCTCTGAGACCTTCTCGCCCAAGACGCCACCATACGGAGGTTGAGGACCAAAGTATTTTAATCTTGTTCAGCCTGAGAAAAGGGGGTCTTGGAGAGGCCGAAGGCGTCGAAGAGGGAGGCGTACGTCGCCTCGATCGACGCCTTGCTCTCCAGGACCACCGCCGCGACGTTGAGGAGGATGAGGCCCATTATGAAGAAGTTCGCCCGCCTCCCTACGGCGTCCTCTGGATCGGTCGCCTCCAGGATCTCGTATATCCTCCTCTTTCGCTCTCTCTTTCGCCCCTCGACCATCCCTCCCTGATATGTCATCTTAATATATACCGGCCTCTTTTTTTGATCATGATCGCGGCCTGCATTCAGCTTTCAATCCAGCTTTGCAGACGGGACGAAAACCTGGCCAGGGCCCTGGCCCTGGCGACCAAAGCCGTCGGCCGGGGCGCGGAGATCCTGGTCTTCCCGGAGCTCTTCCTCACCGGCTTCTGCTACCGGCGGGATCTATCCGACCGCCCCCCCTAC
>CAZHAO010000271.1:0-2235 GCA_964530375.1 uncultured Methanotrichaceae archaeon | reverse complement strand
CCCTTAGAGAGCACCGGGCCCTCGGCGGCTCCGGCGCAGGAGAAATGTGTCTCCCCTGACTGAGCCGCCTGCCCCCCCATCCCCCGCGTTCTCTCCCTCTGAACGTCCAGGCCACCGCCCCGGCGTTCATCTTCTCAAAAAGAAGTGTTTTTATGTAGCGGGTTCATCTGACCTGAAGAGCTCGTGGAAATAAAGAGGCATTTCGATCGAGCTATGCGGGCTCCGCCGAACGATGAGGACGAGGGCAGAGATGCCGGACGGTTCTCACAAAAGGCGCGAGGCGACGGGCTCGGCGCGGAGAAGAAATGGCGGATGAGAAGATGGGTCAGATGAATTTGCAGAGAAGCGATCTCTTGCGAGCCGTGGTGGTGGGCGGCGGCATAGGCGGAGCGGAGCTGGTGCGAAACGCCGCCACCAAGGAGGGGCTGGAGCTGGTCCTCGTCGAGCCGAAGGATAGGATCGAGTGTCAGGCCCTCTACCCCGAGTACCTGGGCGGAAAGGTCGAGATCGATGACATGACCGCACCCCTGGACCCCTTCTGCAAGAAGATGAACGC
Source organism: uncultured Methanotrichaceae archaeon (assembly GCA_964530375.1). Classification (GTDB taxonomy): domain Archaea; phylum Halobacteriota; class Methanosarcinia; order Methanotrichales; family Methanotrichaceae; genus Methanocrinis. The sequence goes on along the minus strand of CAZHAO010000271.1, from coordinate 1,679 downwards.
GGTTCACGTCAGGGACAGGGCCACCAGGATCGACCTCGCCGATAAAAGGGTCGTTTGCGAAAAGAACGATCTCGATTACGACATCCTGGTCCTGGCCCCCGGCGCGATCCAGAACTACTTCGGGGTCCGTGGCGCAAAGAACGCCTTCTCCATCAACACCCTGGAGGACGCGGTCAAGGCGAGACGTTTCGTCGAGAAGAACTGCCCCAAAAAGATCGCCATAATCGGGTCCGGGCCCACCGGCATAGAGACGGCCTGCTTTCTCGCGGAGAACGCGTGCAAGATATACGTCGTCGAGATGATGGACCGAATCCTGCCCACCCTCTCCAAGAACGCATCGATCCTGATGGAGGAGATCCTGGTGGGAAAGGGGGTCACTGTCCTGACGAACAGAAGGGTCGATTCGATCCGAGACGACGGCGTCACCTTCGTCGACGGCGAGAGCCTGGACTGCGATATGACGATCTGGACGGCGGGGATCAGGCCCGCCCCCCTCATCGAGAGCCTCGACCTGCCAAAAAGGAGCGGCTGGCTGCTATGTGATCAGTACCTCAGGGTTCAGGGCCGGAAGGACGTCTTCGCCATCGGGGACTGCGCCTGGATCGAGATCGGCGGGCGGCTTGCCACCAAGACCGGGATGGAGGCGGAGATCCAGGCGAAGCACGCCGCGAGGAACCTGGCGCGGGTCGCGAAGGGCACCGATCTGAAACCGTACTCGATCAGGGCGTCCACCGACAGCCCCGTGGCCCTGATCACGACGGGATGCGGCTGCGCCGTCGGGATCTACGGAGACCTCTGCGTCCCCATCCCCAAAAGGATCATCTACACCTTCAAGAGCTGGATCGACAAGTCCTTTGTAAAGCGGTTTAAATAAACTAAAATAGAGGGTTTGGGTTGAAGCGTTTGCGCAAGAAGCGAAACGCCTCGCCCCCGATCAATCTTTATCGCGCCGCCTTGGCGACCCGCTCTACGCTGTCCTTCCTGTTCATAGCGAAGCTTCGAACGTCGCCCTTCGAGGCGGCGATGATCTCGTCGGCGAGACAGCTGGCCACCGACCGCTTGCTCTTGAAGGCCGACCTCTTGGCGCCGGTGGCGATGAACATCAGCGCTATGTCCACCCTCCTCTGGGGAGCGGTGTCGACGGCCTTGGGAACTGTGATGCCGCCGTACTTGAGACGGACGACCTCTTCCCGAGGGCCGGAGTTGGATATCGCCTTCGCGAAGACCGTGAGGGGGTTCTCCTTCGTCCTCTGGTGGATCATGTCGAAGGCCTCTTCCACGATCTTATAGGTCTTGATCTTTTTGCCGGTGTTGTCCTCGCCCCGCATCATCTTGTTGACGAGCCGCTCGACGATGTGCTGCTCGGACTTTTTGAACTGCTGCCTTGCATGCCTTCCGCCGGAATGCATCACCACCATCGGACGGAGGTTAAAATAGCGCTTTATGCTGAGATCCTCCACCTCGATCTCTTCGGGATCCCACTTGTTGAAGATCTTGGCGTTCACAATATCACCTTATAGGCTTCTCCTTCCGTCCTGCGACCATCTCGTCCAAGGCCACGTTGTTTACGGCGACGACCTGGAACCTTACCCCGGGGATATCGCCCTTGGCTCCGCCCATCCTGCCGCCGATCCTCTCCACCACCACCTCGTCATGCTCGTCTATGAACCCTATGGCAC
>CAZHAO010000270.1:0-2239 GCA_964530375.1 uncultured Methanotrichaceae archaeon | reverse complement strand
GAGAAATTCCTGGACGGAAAATTAAGTTCTAATAGTTAGGTTTGTGACTATAAATAAACCGGTCTTTTTGGACCTGACCACCACCTTTTAATCCCGACTCCTCGATTCCCTTCCCCCATGAGGAACGTCGGAAAGTCCATCAGGATGGAGAGGATCTTCAACAGGAGGACCGGCAGGACGGTCATCGTCCCCATGGACCACGGCCTGACGGTGGGTCCCATCGAGGGGCTGATAGACCTCCAGGAGGCTGTGGACAAGGTGGCCGAGGGCGGGGCGAACGCCGTCCTGGGCCACATGGGGCTCCCCCTCTTCGGCCACCGGGGCTACGGCCGGGACGTGGGCCTGATCATTCATCTCTCCGCCAGCTCCAGCCTCGGCCCGGACCCAAACCACAAGGTCCTCGTCACCGAGGTGGAGGACGCCATCCGGATCGGCGCCGACGCCGTCAGCATCCACGTCAACGTGGGGGCCGAGGACGAGGCCACGATGCTCCAGGACCTGGGACGGGTCGCTCGGAGCTGCGACGGCTGGGGGATGCCTCTCCTCGCCATGATGTACCCGCGGGGGGCGAAGGTGAAGTCGGAGCACGGCGTCGAGTACGTCAAGCACGCCGCCCGGATCGGTGCCGAGCTCGGCGTCGACATCGTCAAGACGAACTACACCGGGTCCCCCGAGACCTTCAAGGAGGTCGTCAAGGGATGCAGCGTGCCGGTGGTGATCGCCGGCGGCCCCAAGATGGATACGGAACACCAGGTTTTGGAGATGGTCTACGACTCGATAAGCGTCGGCGGCGGGGGTTTATCCATAGGAAGGAACATCTTCCAGGCCGAAAACCCCACCCTCTTTGTAAAGAGGCTATGCAAGGTCGTCCACGAGAACTACTCCGTGGAGGAGGCCGAAGAGGTCACCCTCTGACCTCTAATCTCTTCCAGTTTTGAAATATGAAGGCGGCGGACGGCGCTGCTTTATAAATAAGGTACGACTTGGTCTCCAATCCTTCGGGAAGTGATCCCTTGTTCGAGCTTTTCGTCGCAAAAAAGCACCTCGTCTCCCGGAGGAGGCAGACCGTCCTCGCGGTGGGAGCCGTCGCCATCGCCGTAGCGATCACCATCCTCTTTCGGTCCCTGATAAACGGCTTTGAGACGACCTTAAACGGGATCATCTTCGAGTTCGTCCCCCACGTCACCGTCCTTCCTGAAGAGGGCGAAAGTTACATCCACCTCTACAAGACCCTCATCGAGACGATCTGGTCGATCCCCGGGGTGGTGGCCGTCTCCCCCGCCCTCTCGACGACGGCCTCTTTCTCCCACCAGGAGAACGTCGAGAACGTCGTTCTCCGGGGCGTCGTACCCGACGAGCTGAACAAGATATCGAAGATCGGGATCGATTACATGGTGGCGGGCGACCTCGACTCCATCGAGACCGGAAGAAGGGTGGCCCTGGACGGGGGGCTCGCCGACGAACTGGAGGTGAATCTGGGCGACACCGTCAGGGCCAGCTTTCCCGACGCCAAGACCATGAGCCTGGTGGTCTCGGGCATCTTCGATACCGGGGGATTTTCGACGAACTACGCCTACGTCTCCCAGGAGACGGCTCGGGAGTTTCTCGGCGAGGGGAAGGTGATAACCGACGTCCAGATCAAGCTCGACGACATATACCGGGCCGACGAGGTCGCAGCCGAGCTTACGGCGCGCGGTTACAACGCCGAGAGCTGGCAGAGCCAGTCGGGGATCGTGGAGACGATCCAGAGCCGCCGCTTATCCAACACCCTGATCATGCTCCTGGTGATCGTGATCTCAGCCTTCGGGATCGCCAACATCATGAACCTCCTGGTCCTGGAGAAGACGAGGGAGATCGGAATGATGATGGCCATGGGAGCCACCCCCGAGAGCGTCCGAAAAATCTTCCTCATCGAGTCCGGGATTTTGGGGCTCGCCGGCGGAATGGCGGGCTGCCTCCTCGGCTATCTCATCTCCGCCTACGTCAACAGCCTCGCCATCGACCTATCCTCCGGCCCCCGCTTCTCTGTGGCGCTGACCTTCATCGTCGACCCGTGGGACCTCGTCGCCTTCCCCCTGATAACCCTCCTTCTCAGCGTCGTCGCCGGGGTCTACCCCGCCCACCAGGCCTCGAAGCTCGATCCCGTCGTGGCCCTCCGGGGCTGAATTGAGAATATGGGGGTGGGAGGAAGATCGTTCCGGCAGGTTTCGGCTCAAAGGTGCCCGATCAGGTTTTATCC
>CAZHAO010000269.1:0-2265 GCA_964530375.1 uncultured Methanotrichaceae archaeon | reverse complement strand
TTTCATCATCATTTGAGTCAAAATTGAGATAATTTATGGTTTGTGATGCTTCAATTAGATGAATATTTTGCTTAAATTTCACTTCTTGTGGATAGCAACCTTTATATGGTTGAAGTTCATAAATCTATTCCGATGAGGCTGAGCAAGGCAATCTCCCGCTGTATCAACGTGCGCTCTGGCTTATAGGGCACCTATTCTGCGTCGTTGTAGCTCTGCTCACCATCACGCATCTCGGCATTTTCGGCGATTTGGCCATTTTGGGCACCGCCCTTCGAGATATTGTCTTTAAAATTAATATCAGAAAATCGGAGGTGAAAAATATGAATCGCACCATAAAGCTCCTCATGCTATCGGACATCTTCGTCCTCACGGGCTTCGGCCTGATCCAGCCGATCCTGGCCATCTTCATAAACGAGGATGTGACCGGCGGAACAATCCTCACCGCAGGGATGGCCAGCACCCTGTTCCTGGGAACAAAGTCCCTGGTCCAGCTCCCCTTCTCCCGGTACATCGATCGATGCGAGAAGAAGACGCGATGGCTGATACTGGGAACGGCTCTGATCGCCTCGGTCCCGGTGATGTACATCTTCATAGACAACATTTACCAGCTCTACCTGGCGGAGATGCTCTACGGCATCGGGAGCGGCCTTGCTTACCCCACATGGGTCGGGCTCTGGAGCCTGAACCTGAACCCGGGAAGAGAGAGCTTCGAATGGTCGGTCTATTCCACCTCCACGGGCCTGGGGACCGCCGCCACCGCGGCCGCCGGCGCCGCCATCGCCAGCCTGGCGGGCTTCACGACCACCTTCATCCTGACGGGGTTGATGTGCGTACTCGGGTGCGGAATTCTCCTGATGCTGGATCGCGAGAGCGCCTCAAAGGGGAGGAAGGCCGCCATCTTGGGAGAGAGGGGGAGCAGATACATGCTCCATCGTTTCAGCCCGGACTGAAACCCGAGGGCTAGATCGGTTCATCATCCACCCCATCCGACCTCCTTCATCCTCTCACCCCTTCTCATCTCTCCTCATCCTCCTCCATTAACATATCACACCTCCCCATCCTGCGCCTTTTCCGATCCGAAACCCGGAACATAAAATCCGATGACTATTTAGTCCTCCGTCTCCTTCTTGCCTCCATGGCAGGAGGGCTCTTGGATCGGTTTCGGGGATGCATGCTCGGCCTTGCCGTCGGCGACGCCCTGGGGATGCCCGTCGAGGGGCTGACGAGAGACGAGATCGCTGGGAGCCTGGGTGAGGTCCGGGAGATGGTCGCTCCCCCCCGGGACCACTTCCACTGCGGCCTATCGCCGGGGCAGTACACCGACGATACCGAACAGACCCTCATACTAGCGGAATCGATCATCGAGGCGGGGTTCTTCGACGTCGAGAGGTTCACCTCAAAGCTCGCCCTTTGGGGACGATGCTGGACCCTCGACCCCTCGAAGAACAGGGGCGTCGGATGGACGAGCAAGACGGCGATCCAGGAGCTTCTGAGGGATCGGCCCTGGCAGGAGGCGGGCCTCTCCACGCCGACCTGCGGCTCGGCGATGAGGACGGCTCCCATCGGCCTCGTCTACCACTGCAACCTCGACCTGGTGGCTCGGTACGCCGACCAGCAGAGCCTTCCCACCCATTCGTCCGCCGGGGCGAGGGCCGGGTCCATCGCCGTGGCCGTCGGCGTCGCCCTCTCCCTCCTCGGCTTCGCCCCAAAGAGAGTTCTGGAGATGGCCGCCACCTTCTCTGAGAGGGTCGACAGGGATCTCGGCCAGAGCCTCTTGATGGCGAAAGAGCTCCTCGACCTCGATCCGCCGGAGGCGCTGGCCGAGATCGGCACCTCCCCGATGGTGGCGGAGACGGTCCCCGCCGCCTTCTACTGCCATCTCAAGTTCGAGCCCGAGGAGTCCCTGGTCGTCGCCGCCTCCGCGGGAGGGGACACCGACTCCATCGCCTCCATCGCCGGGGCCCTGGCGGGCGCATCCCGGGGCTCCGGTTGGATTCCAGAAAGGTGGCTTTCATGCCTGGAGGAGAGGGGGAAGATCGAGGAGGTGGCGACGGACCTTGCCGGCGTTGCGGAGAGGATCTGTCCCAGGATGTAGTGTTGATCCAAAATTCAGGGTCTTTTTATCAAACGAGGACGAACTTCGCCTCCGCCTTCCTTGCATTCATCTCGAAGCTCACACCAACAAATTTAAAATAGTTCGCCATCATAGAGTCAAACTGGCGGCGGCGCACCCCGCAGCAAGCTGCGGGGCATGCTTCGCGCCGC
>CAZHAO010000268.1:0-2274 GCA_964530375.1 uncultured Methanotrichaceae archaeon | reverse complement strand
CTGCGGTGCAGGTCCTGCGGCGGAAGGCCCGGCGAGTGCCCCGGCCACTTCGGCCACATCGACCTGATAGCTCCCGTCATCCACGTCGGGTTTGCTAAATTGATAAGAAAGATCCTCCGCGGAATATGCAGGGACTGCTCGAGGCTGATGCTCCTGGAGAACGAGAAGAGGATGTACCTGGAGCAGATCGAGACCCTCGTCCAGCTCGGCCAGCCCACCGACGACGTCGTCAACAAGGTCTTCGCCGAGGCCCGGAAGCACAAGGTCTGCCCCTACTGCGGCGCGCCCCAGCAGGAGATCAAGTTCGAGCGGCCCCTCTCCTACGTCGAGGACGGCCACAGGCTCACCCCGGCGGACATCAGGGACCGGTTCGAGAAGATCCCCGACGAGGACATCAAGGTGATGGGGATGAACCCCGACACCGCCCGGCCCGAATGGATGCTCCTCACCGTCCTGCCGGTGCCGCCGGTGACGATGAGGCCTTCGATCACCCTGGAGAGCGGCCAGAGGAGCGAGGACGACCTCACCCACAAGCTGGTGGACATCATCAGGATCAACCAGCGGTTCCAGGAGAACCGGGAGGCTGGTGCGCCCCAACTGATCATCGAGGACCTCTGGGAGCTTCTCCAGTACCACATCACCACCTTCCTCGACAACACCGTCTCGGGGGTTCCCCCGGCCCGCCATCGGAGCGGCAGGCCCCTCAAGACGCTGTCTCAGAGGCTGAAGGGGAAGGAGGGGCGGTTCCGAGGAAGCCTCTCGGGGAAGAGGGTGAACTTCAGCGCCCGGACGGTGATCTCGCCGGACCCGAACCTGAGCATAAACGAGGTGGGGGTCCCCATGGAGATCGCGATGGAGCTCTCGGTCCCCCTGGTGGTGAACGCGAGGAACCTCGAGGTGATGCGAGACTTCGTGAGACGGGGCTCAGATAAGCATCCCGGCGTCAACTACGTCACCAGGGCCGACGGCAGAAGGGTCAAGATCACCGAGAGAAACTCGGAAGAGGTGGCCGACCAGCTCGAGATCGGCTGGAAGATCGACCGGCAGCTGATGAACGGGGACATCGTCCTCTTCAACCGGCAGCCCTCCCTTCATAGGATGTCGATCATGTCCCACAAGGTGATCGTCATGCCTCACAAGACCTTCAGGCTGAACCCCGCTGTCTGCCCGCCCTACAACGCCGACTTCGACGGGGACGAGATGAACCTTCACGTCCCCCAGACCGAGGAGGCGAGGGCCGAGGCCGAGATCCTGATGAGGGTCCAGGAGAACATCCTCTCGCCGAGGTTCGGAGGGCCGATCATCGGAGGCATCCACGATTACGTCACTGGAAACTTCCTTCTGACCCACGGCGATCGAAGGATCAGCCGGCTCGAGGTGATGGAGGTCATAAAGAAGCTGCCGCACCTTGCGCTTCCCGAACCGAAAGGATACGACGAGGAGGGCGAGCCCTACTGGACAGGAAAGCAGATGTTCAGCCTCATCCTCCCGAAGGGCTTGAACCTCGAGTTCAAGGCCTCCTTCTGCAAGAACTGCGACGTATGCAAGAAGGATGCCTGCGATGACGACGCTTACGTCGTCATTCGCGACGGCGAGATCAGAAGCGGGACCATCGACGCCGCGGCGGTGGGGGCCTTCAAGGGGAAGATCACCGACAGGGTGATCAAGGAGTACGGCCCGACGGTGGGCGCGAGCTTCGTCGACGGCATGACCCAGATGGCGATCCGGGGCATAATGCTGGCGGGTTTCAGCTTCGGTATCGACGACGAGGACATCCCCAAGGAGGCCGAAGACCAGATCTCTGACGTCCTGAACGGTGCCAGAGACAACGTCGCGAGACTGATCGAGGCCTACCAGATGGGTGAACTCGATCCCCTCCCCGGAAGGACCCTCGACGAGACCCTGGAGATGAGGATAATGCAGACCCTCGGCAAGGCCAGGGACAACACCGGCTCCATCGCAGGCAGGTACCTGGGCCTCGACAACAGCGGCGTGGTGATGGCGGTCAGCGGGGCCCGAGGATCAATGCTGAACCTGACCCAGATGGCGGCCTGCGTCGGCCAGCAGTCCGTTCGAGGCGAGCGGATCCGGCGAGGCTACGAGGGCCGGACCCTCCCCCACTTTCGGAAGGGTGACCTGGGGGCCGAGGCTCACGGCTTCGTCCAGTCCAGCTACAAGGAGGGGCTCAACCCCACCGAGTTCTTCTTCCACGCCATAGGCGGGAGGGAGGGGCTCGTCGACACCGCCATCAGGACGTCCCAGAGCCTGTCTCTT
>CAZHAO010000267.1:0-2288 GCA_964530375.1 uncultured Methanotrichaceae archaeon | reverse complement strand
GTCCTCTGGCGAAGGTGACTTAGGCCGATCTCAAGAGGGATTTTATGTCGCACCAGAGGGCTTTCGAGGCGGGGCGGGATCGGGTTTCCTCGCCATCTTCATCCGCTTCCGAGCCGACCCTCAATCCCGACTCTCGGGCAAGAGAGTTGCGGGGCCTAGAGGACGGATATCACAGCCGCACCCGAGAGCTTTCGGTGAGGATAGGGATCGGCATAGATGTTACTAATTTAGGATATAGTATGATAAAGGTATAATTATCTGACGGGACGGGTCCGCTGAGAACGCGCCGGTCGGTGATTCTACTCGAAGCCAAAAGAAATTCAGCGATGCCCAAACGCCTCAGCATTTGGTTTTGAGGGCCTCGCTGTGGCCGACATCTTAGTCGGGCCCGATCCTTCAAACATCCCCTCCCATCGAGGGCGCCGATTTCGCCAACCTGATCTTCACCAGTCTTATCTTTACTTTACCTGCCTAATCGTAATAATCGGCTGGGACTAGGATCGGCCTCTCGTAGTGCTGAGACAAGAACCAGGGATCGTTTGAGGAAAAGGGATACAGGAAATCAGCGGTGCCGGCGCTGTTGCTCAGATTCAACCTCAATGGCGATCCCTGAAACTCCGTCCCGAGCCACCCGATGTCATCGTAATCGATCTCTTCATCGTTGTTCTGATGAACCAGGGAACCATTGACCACCTTCATACCGGTGGGGGCGCCTCCCCAGGACCACAGGCCGCCGCTGCTGTTGGTGGGCATCCTCTCAGGCTGACTCGCGAGCCACGCCGCTCCATAGTCGCCTCCGACGCTCACCATCTCTGCCCCGAAGGCCGCTACCCCGACCGCCAGAAGGGCCAGAAAGGATAACGCGATAACCGTTCTCATGAACAAACCCCACTCTATCCTTGACGACCGGTGATGCCAGCCGTCGATAAAAGCCTTTCGAGAAGCTTGCGGATCGTCTTCACCGCCCGATAGTCCCGAATTCGCCGGGAAAGATGGGGACTTAAATCGATCTGAGAGACGAATCGGCGTCAGGAGATCTAGTCTCGTCTCCTTCTGGAAGAAGCACGATCCCGGCCCGAGCGGACTCAGTGCGATCAGACTCGGGCTTGATGGATGGGCTTGTGTTCTTCTACGACGCCGCTGACCGCCACGTATAAGGCGGCGGATTTAATTAATAGTAAATATTATGAATAAGATCGATAAACTCCTCGCCGAATTTCCTCCGTTCTCTGAGGAGCTGGGGATAGACCTGGCGACGCCTGCTGGCAGGTTCAAGTGGTTTCTCGCATCCATCCTCTTCGGGGCGAGGATCAGCGAGAAGATAGCGTCGAACGCTTACAGGGAGTTCGAGAGGGCCGGGGTCGATGCTCCAGAGAAGATCCTCTCGGCCAGCTGGGACGAGCTGGTCAGAACCCTGGATGAAGGAGGATACGTCCGCTACGACGAATCCACCGCCTCCAACCTCCTCGATATAATGGCGGATCTGAAGGATAGATATGGGTCCCTGGAGAATCTTTACGAAAAGTCGTCCGATACGAAGGACCTGGAGAGGAGGCTGCAGGATTTCAAGGGCATTGGCCCGGTCACAGCCCAGATTTTCTTAAGAGAATTGAGGGGAGTTTGGGATGTGGATCCGGAGCCGTCGAAGAGGGCGGAGAAGGCCGCTCGGTGTCTGGGGATAGACCTGCAGGAGTTCGGGGGCAAGATGCTCTCCAGGGTTGAGTCAGCTCTGGTCAAGCTCCAGCTTCGATACTGCAAAAAAGAGAAATGCTCGGAATGTCCCATGAGGGATTTCTGCGAGAAGGCTGAGGTAGCGGAGGCTTAGGAGCTTGAAGCTTAAAGAAAAGTTAGTGCCCAGACCCGGATTCGAACCGGGGACGTTCAGATCTTCAGTCTGACGCTCTCCCGGACTGAGCTACCTGGGCAAGTTAGGTGGGCTCGATGCGATTCGAACGCATGATCCCCGCCATGTCAAGGCGATGTCATAACCAGCTAGACCACGAGCCCACAGCGACGGATGCTCCCAGTGAGCTTTTCGAAGATAAATCCTTCGGTCTGAGATCGACTGGGGGGGCGAGGTGGCGAAAGGCGCTATGGGCGCCGTCGGAGCCTCGTCACACCACACCACGCCGCGCCGCGTCGCCTTCGGCCAAAGCCTAGTCTCGCCCACCGTCTCCTTCGCCATCCCCGGCTCTCACCGCTCTGTTTTCTCTTCGCCCCGCCTCACCGGACCTCCCGATGGTACTCGTTCAGCGGCTTGATGGTGATCTCGCCGGACTTGGCGATGG
>CAZHAO010000266.1:0-2341 GCA_964530375.1 uncultured Methanotrichaceae archaeon | reverse complement strand
ACTTTGTTTCAAACTCCTCTGTCCGGGCAAAGGTCCACTTCATCTCCAGGCTGCCGACTTTTACAGTTCTAAGTCCTTTGGCTTTGGTTGCCATAGTATTTTCTCCCTCAGTTTCAGGGGGTCTTAACTATCGCCCCCCTGATTTAAACGGCCCCAGAACTTAAAATAACGATTCTGGATAATAATGAAATATGAATAGTGAGGGAGCCCTCGAGGAGGCGCCCCCGCACCTCCTGTCATCGGGGACTCCCCTATTCGACGACGTGATAGAGCTTATATCCCGATCCCTGTATCGTCAATCCCGCTTTCGTGAGATCCTTCGGCCCTCCTATCCAGTCAACGTCGGAGACGAAGCCGAACCCTACCCACATGTCGCCATCGGCATATCCGTTGTAGAGGCGGAACGCCCGGCGGGTTCCTTTCATGGCGGCGAAGTCGATTTCATCCAGCCCGCCGGCGAAGGTGAACGGTCCACTTGCGGCGACGACTCCCTCGCCCGTCTCACTCTCGGCCCGCTTGTAATAGTGGCCGAGAGCCCGGACGTCCAGATCTGCATTTAGGGCCGCGATAACCTCATCGGCGGTGGATATGGGTGATCCAAGAGCCGTCTCCAGATCGACGGTGATATCGTCGGCTGCGACCGCCACCGTGAGCGTTCCCTGGTCGGTGTCGGCGAACGTCAAGGTCCCGCCGTTCCCGGCCACTCCTCCGGGGATATGCGTTCCCTGGATGTGGCTGTTGTCGGCGCCCCCGGTTGTGAGGACCACGGCCCGGACCTTGGAGAATAGAACCTCCAGGGTGGCGTCCCAGTCGTCAACTCCAGGATGACGGATCACGGCCGCGTCGCCGTAAACCGTGGCGTCGATCATCTCCGTTTTGGTGGTGAACTTTCGGGTAGTGCAGCCGAATATCGCGGACGGCGTGAGGTACTTCCCGGAGGCGCATCTGACCTTATCAGCACTGTTCAGAGCGGAGACGACGATATACCCGGCCCCGTACCAGACGTCCGACGCGGCCAGCGTGGACCATTCGCCTTCCCCCCCGGTCTGCTTTTGGAATACCGGGACGGCGGTATCGTTCATGATTCGCTTTGCAGCGGCCTCGATTCGATATACGGTATATCTCGCATATCCCCCCATCTCCGGATCTGAAAGATCCACCTCTTCCATCGCTTCGTTTGAATAGGTCTCGTCCGAGCCGGAGCCCTGATAGACTCGGACATAGCTCCCCGGCACTGGACTCAGGCTCATCTCTTATCCTCCTCAGGTTATCGCTACCCCGCCGGAGACGGCGAAAGTAACCTCCATCGTCTGCTCGTCCTTGGGGCCGCCGGCGAAGTTGATATTTTCGACATAGGCGCTCATGGTACAGATTACGCTGCCCTTGGTGACGATGTACGTGTACAGGGTATGAGCCGATTTAGCGGCGACGATTTTCGCCTGCCCCGTGTCGGCCGGATCGTAGACGAATGTAGCCGAGAAATCGGCATCGTCTATCGTCGGGAACCTGGTGATGGCCGAGTCGTCGTCGGCAGTCACGTCTACCATCGTTGTCTTGTCCGCTATTTTCGCGTCGCGGCAACCCAGTGCGGTGGTCGAATCCACCTTGAAATCGAGTGTCGCTCTTTCGGGTGCTAAAGTCATTTTCTATATCCTCCTATCACGTCGATATGGTGATCAGAAATTCGACGGCAAACCTGTGCCGTCCGTTCTCATCTGAAAAATGGATCGGATACCGGCCATCCCAGATGCACGATACCGCCCCGGTGATCAGTTCCGATTTGTGGAGCAGGGTCTTGATCGCATAGGCCCGCTCCTCAGCTACCTTCCGGTTGGCCGGAGCGTCCCTCACCTGGATTTGGACTGGGATTTTTTCGATGTCACCGGAACTGTGGATGTACCCGGACCCGCCGCCGTAGAAGATGCCGATCTGGGCGTCGGGGCTCTGGGTGAACTCCAGGGTGATATTCGAGTACCCGGCGGCGGTGAGGGCAGCGGCCACGTCTTCGGCGAGAGTCATCTCAAGGCTTCCCAAACAAATCCAAATATCTGCCGTACGATACCAGTATAATAAAAATGGTTCCCATCCCTATGAGATACCATCTCCAGTTTTCAAGCGCACTGACGCGCTTCTCTTGATCGGCTACCCGATCCTCAAGCTCATGCTGCTGATCACAGATGCCCCCCTTCCCGGTGATCTTCGCATTAAGATGGCGTAACTCACTTGCGATCTGGAGAAGAAGTTCTCGATCGGTCTGGGGGGAATCTGCGGATACCATCTACTCCCCTCCGCTCGTCTGGCTCTGATGGGTCCCGAAGTAGTAGCCGACCACCGTCCCGAC
>CAZHAO010000265.1:0-2368 GCA_964530375.1 uncultured Methanotrichaceae archaeon | reverse complement strand
CGGCCCGCACGCCCCCTACACCTGCCCCGACGAGCTGCTCAAGCAGGTCCTCGGGAGGGCCGGCGAGCAAGGCATCGGCATCCATATCCATCTTGCGGAGACCGAGCAGGAGGTCACCGACAGCCTGGCGGAGTTCGGGGTGACCCCGGTCCAGCACCTGGACGACCTGGGCCTGTTCGAGGTCCAGGTGGCGGCGGCCCACTGCGTCCACCTCACCGATGAGGACATCGCCCTCTGCGCCGAGAAGAGGGTCGGCTGCGTCCACTGCCCCGGCAGCAATATGAAGCTGGCCAGCGGCTTTGCACGGCTTCCGGACATGCTGGCGGCGGGAGCGACTGTGGGCTTGGGCACCGACGGCGCCTCCTCGAACAACAGCCTCAACCTCTTCCAGGAGATGAAGACGACGGCCATCGCCCAGAAGTGCGCCCACTCCCGCCCCGACCTCTTCAGCGCTGCAGAGGTCTGGAGGATGGCGACGGAGAACGCCTACGCCGCCTTCGGCCTCGACCTCGGCCTCCGGCCTGGGGCCTTGGCCGACCTATCCCTGATCGACCTGCGAAAGCCCTGGTTCTTCCCCCTCACCGACGATAACATCGTCTCCCACCTCGTCTACAGCGCCCAGGGCGGCGCTGATACGACGATCGTCGGCGGCAAGGTCCTGATGGAGGGTAGGGTCATCCCCGGCGAGGAGGAGATCCTGGCCCGGGCTCAGAAGCAATTCGATGACCTGGTGGCGAGATAGGTCCGACCAGTCCCCGAACTTTCAGGCATCGAGCCGATAGTCGTCACCACCGCTTCCTTCTTCTCACCTTCGGAAGCCTGAGCCTCTTTCCCGCCCCGCCGAGGTAGAGGAGCGTAAGAAGGATGGCGACGGTCGGGACGATCAGTATCGTCCGGAGGCCCGTCGGGGCCTTCACCTCCACCAGGGATGCCAAGTCCTCCCTCCTATCTGCGCCCCCCTCGCCGGAGCGGTATTTGATCTGACAGACGAGAGGATACTCTCCGGGGTCCGCCTCCCTATCCACCACCAAAGGAAACCTGACTGGTGCCCTTTTTCCCGGCTCTATATCTCCCAGGACCAGCTCCTCACCGGTGGTGTTGAGGGGGGGCTGGACGAGGAGCCCCGCCCGCGCCTCCTCCGCCACCAAGTCGCCGGAGTTCTCGATGACCAGCTCAAGATCGGAAGTGCGACCCGGAGATATCGAGCCCTTCACCTCCGCCACCCCAAGCCTCGCGCCCGTCATCACCGGAACCTCCACGGATATCGTCTCCTTCGCAGGCGCCCTCTGGAAGTAAATCTCAGGGTAGAGGGGGTTTCCCTGGACCTGGACGTCCTCCACCCTCTCGTAGGATATCTCCAGGACCATGGGGTAGGTCCCGGCGCTGGCAGACTCCTCCGCCCTGACGGAGAACTCCATCGGCACCTCCAGCCTCTCGCCGGCCGATAGGGACCCCGCCAGCTGGGACCGGGATAAGACCTCCAGCCTCTCGTCCCGGGAAGAGAGTTTGCCCTCGATCCCGACGGCCTCGGCCCCATCCATCTCCATCTCTCCCTCCAGGAGGGCCAGCATCTCATCGTCCTCCGTCTCGGGCGACCTCTTCTCCTCAAGGCCCGTGACCTCCCCCCGGTTCTCGATCTCGACGAATACCGACCCCACCTTCCCGGTCTCGACGTTCGATGTGACCGAGGTGACGAAGATCGAGGGGCCTCCCTCGGCCCGATAGAAATCCTCCGCCGAAGAGGCGGAGTACGATAATAGGACGAAAGCGAGCAGCATCGCCTTCACGGCCAGACGATGAGCCCTCATCAAACAGATCTTGCGGCCATCTCGACCATCTACTTGTATCAGCATCACCCTCTCTCCTGTACGACAACATGAACACCCTGGATCTTTTAACCTTATTCTTGATAGCTTTCGTGCTCCGAGCCTTCCCGATCCCCTCGCTTCAGCCCTGGAACCTGAGGAGGTCGAGGATGGCCCTGATGAAGGAGATGGAGATGAACTCAGAATATTCATATTTTAATAAATCTTCGATCATGACCAATATCCCCGTCGAAAAGGTAAAATGCCTGTACATCTCTGCACGTCAATGGAGGAGAATGCCATGAAAGTCCTTGTCAGCGACCCTCTATCGGTAGAGGGCGTACGAAAGCTGGAGACGGAGGCCGAGGTTGATGTCATCACCAACCTCTCACCAGAAGAGCTGGTCGAAAGAATCAAAGATTACGACGCCCTGGCCATCAGGAGCGGGACGAAGGTGACGGCCGAGGTGATCGCCGCCGCCGATAAGCTGAAGGTCGTGGGGAGGGCGGGGGTCGGGGTCGACAACATCTACGTCGAGGCCGCCACCAAGAAGGGAATCATCG
>CAZHAO010000264.1:0-2392 GCA_964530375.1 uncultured Methanotrichaceae archaeon | reverse complement strand
ACCTCCTACACCCTCAGACGCAGAGATACTATAAATTCTTACTCCAGTATGCCCTGTTCCTGCAGGTACTCGATCACCTGCATGAACTGGCCCTCGCTCATGTTCAGCTTCGCCTTGATGGCTTCGACGTCGATGTCGCCGCCGGTCTCCTCGATGAAGGCGATGACGGCCTCCTCGTACTCGGAGGGGTCCTCGATCTTCCAGCCCTCGGTGACCTTCTTCCCGTCGACCTTCCTCTCGACGCCGTTGACCACCGGGTGGTCGACCTTCAGGAGGAACTTCTTCAGGGCGGCAAGGTCGGGCGCATCCTCTTCCGTCGCTATCTTGGCGATCATCTCGGGGTCGATGCCGTCCTTGACACGCTCCTTCAGCTGCTTGGGCATCCAGACGATACGCCGCCAGCCGCCGTCGGCCTGGAGGAACTTCGGCGAGAAGTAGTAGAGAATGCCCATGCCGAGGAATCCGACAACCTGCTTTCCGCCGCCTGCCTGGCCGGCCATCGTCGAGAACGGTAGACCGTTCGGGGTCGGGTTCCGGAAGTCTCTGTCCACGACCCCGATGCCGTCCACCTCAGGCATGTAGAAGCCTATCGTCTCGAAGCAGCCGCAGGAGGTGTGAGGTGCGTCGAAGAAGGTGTATAGCGCCATCCTCGAATACTCGCCGCCGGACCTGGTGGCAGCCATCTCGTTGATCGACTCGTACTCGCCGGCGATCTGGTCTATGAGTCCCGTCTTGGGGATCGGGAACTGGGGGCCCTCGGGGTCCACTTTGGCCGCCGCACGGCCGTCGAACCAGGTGATGGCACCGCAAAGTGACGGCCTGTCGGGCGTCACGCAGCAGGCGCTCGTCGGGGCGAAAGCCTGACAGAGGGTGCAGCCGTAGAAGACGTCGACCTCCTCGTCGTGGAGACCCTTGGCACGGTCGTCCCTGGCCTTGTACTTGGCCTTGGCCTCGGCGAGGCCTTTGGCAACGGCCTCGGGATCGGTGAGGATCGTGACCTCCATCTTCTCGATGAAGGGCATCTCTGCCTTGTAAAGGGTCATGACGTTCTCGAAGATCTGCTTGAAGGACGTGACTCCAGCCTTCTTGAGGTCGAGGCCAGCCCTCATCCAGATCGCGTCCCTCTGGTTCAGGTGCATCCAGCCGTGGATGTAGGAGAGAAGGGCATGGTTTCGCCTCTCGATGATCCCCTCGAGGTCGGGCTCGATCAGCTCGCCCGCCACCTTGAAGATCATGCCGAAGGGGATCGTCTTGCCAGGCTCGATCTCGCTGATGTCAGGACCTATAATGGTGACCTTCCCGTCCTCGATCTCGTCCATCTTGCCCGCAACCGAGAGTTCGTAGGCGTCGGCCTTGGGGCCGCCCATCTCTACCCAAATCCCCTCTTTCCTGATCCGCTCCCCCTCGTACATGGGGGACATATCCAGTTCGATTTTGTCTGCCATTTCTACAACTCCGTTTTTCTAAAAAGGAAAAATTAGGTTCACGCCGTCAGCTTTGCTATGACCTCGTCTACGGCCTCGTGGTACTTCTCCGGCTCAAAGGCCAGGTTTCCGAAGGTCATGTCGGCGTTTACGTGGTAGTACCGGTCGATGGAGACCCTCTTGATGTCCCTGTTGAAGTTCTTCAGCGCAGAGAACATGGCGCTGGCGAACTTGTAGAAGATTCCCATGAAGATCACCTCGTCGTACTGCCCCTTGCCGTCCAGACCCTGCCAGTCCTTGAACCGGAGGTAGTTGGTCAGGGGGTGAAGCCCGATCATGTAGACGTTATTCTCTTCAGGACCGTAACCCCGCTCGATGAATCCCTTGATGGAATGGGCGGTGGCCGCTATGGGCACGCCCGTCTTTCCGATCGCTATCGCCTTGTCAAACATCACGGGGTCCTCGAAGAACTCTGCCCCGACGACGAGGAGGGGCCTCTTCGCCTTCTTCATAATGGCCCCGATGACCTTGGTGTTGTAGGTCTTGGCCATCTCAGGCCCGGGTATCTGGGCCATCTCAAAGGGTATCGCATTCTTGGTAGTGTCGACTGCCATATCTATCGCCTCCTCACTTCTTTAAAGTTTCATCGTGTCGACTGACCTGATCTTCCTCTCGATGTTCGTGGGATCGAAGCTCACGTCCACCTTTCGGATGGGACCGCTCAGAATCGCCTTCTTCTTCCAGTCGATCTCCCAGCCGTACTTCGACTCCAGCTCCTTCATCATATTCTCCTTCCACTTGAGGGGAAGGTCTGATGCATGCCGTACGTAGATCGGCCAGTCTGGAGGCATGCAGCCGAAGTACTTCATCGAGATGTCGCAGTAGTGGGTCAGCTTGATCATCCTGCCCTGGCTGTTGTCGCTGGGCCTGAAGCAGAGCTTCGCCATCATCAGCATCGCCTCTTCGAC
>CAZHAO010000263.1:0-2420 GCA_964530375.1 uncultured Methanotrichaceae archaeon | reverse complement strand
TCATCGACCTGCCCCGCACGGTGAAGGATATGTCGTGGTCGCCGGATATCAGCCTTACAGACTGAACCTCGGAGAAGCGGGCGATCCTTTCGGCGATGGCGTCGTAGCCCTTGTCCCTCGATAAAGAGACCTTCAGCTCGACTATGGCGTAGACGTAGCCGTCATCGACCTTCTCCCAGTTGATCATGGTCATGTACTTCCTTATGATCCCCGAATCCTCCAGGCTCTTGATCTCCGCTGCGACCTCCTCCTCTGAGCGGCCCAGCAGGATGGCGATCTCCTCCGGGGCGACCCTGGCGTTCTCCTCCAGCACCTCTAAGATCTCCTTGGCGAAGTCCCTCATAGATCCTCCCGTTTCGATCTGTTAGGGATTATAGTTTTCCTTCCTCACCACCAGTCCTGGATCAGCCGCTCGAAGAAGGACTCGTTCCACGAATCGTTGACGCTGAAGGGGATCCTCTCTCCAGGTCCCGTGAGGTTCTCGAAATCGCGGAACATGGTATCGTTTCTCATCAGATGGTAGAAGGGCGGGTCTGCCCGTGCGGGGTAACTCGTCTGGTTGAAGATCCCCTCCCCAACCGATCGGTTCACAAACCCGATCACCTCTCCGGCCAAAAGCATCTGCAGCTCGTCTATGTCGCCGGTGAAGTTCGCGGCCAGGGGGTCGTCGACGGCCGATGCTGCCGCCACCGTCGAGAGGAGGAAAAAGAATATGATAAGACGCAATTTCTGCCTCCGGAATCGTTAGAGCTTTGAATTTAAGCCCCGGGCGTGATTCGAACACGCGACCTAGTGATTACAAGTCACTCGCTCTAGCCAGCTGAGCCACCGAGGCCCGTTTCCTCCTCCCCTTTCAACATTTAAAGACTTTGCTCCGCCCTGATCTGGTCGAGGAGCCGGCAGCTGGCGCAGATCCCGTCACTGGACGGCTCACCGCACCGGCTGCAGGAAACGACCTCGTAAGAGCCGGGAGGCTGGAGATCCAGGACCTTCTCAAAGCCCCTCATGATCGAGTACTTGGTTCCAGGGTGCTTCGCCTCGATCTCGTTTAGGAGGTCCTTCACCTCCTGCCTCATGGCCTTGGATATGTAGGGGCAAGCCGATGTCTCGATGGGGATTCCGTGGGCGATGGCGTAGATCCCCATCTCCTTCTCGGGAACTCGGCGGAGAGGCTTTATCCGGGGGACCATTCCCTCAAGGGCCCTCTTCGGCCTCAGCCGATAGAGCCGGTCGACGTCCCCTTTGAGATAGTTGAGCATCACCGTCTGGGCCTCGTCATCGAGGTTGTGGCCTGTGGCGACGGCGTCAGCGCCCAGGTTCCGGGCGGTTCTGTTCAGCAGGCCTTTTCTCAGGACGCCGCAGAAGCTGCAGGGACCCTGGGGGTGGCCCCGGGAGGCCATCAAGTCGGTGGTGACTCCGAAGTTCTCATCCAGCCTCCCGACGACGTGCTCGACTCCGAGCCTCTTGGCGACGGCAGATGCGGCCGCCAGGGTCTTCGGCCTGTACCCCTCGATCCCCTCGTCGATGGAGACTGCGATCAGCTCTACGCCCTCCCTGTAAGAGAAGAGCGCGTGGAGGATCGATAGGAGGGAGGTGCTGTCCTTGCCTCCGGAGACGGCGACCGCTATCCGGCAGGGTTTGCCGAAGATCCTATAGGTCCGAAGGACCTCCTTCACCTTCCTGTGGACGTCCTCCTCGAAGTGCTGGGCGCAGAGGTGCTTTCCCGAGTACCTCTGAAATATCACCGCCCGTCCCGAGCAGCTGTCGCATGAGATCATCGTACCGACCGGGTTTGGACGGATATAAGAACGTATCCGTCAGCGGCCGATCCTGTACCGAGTGATCGCCGCCACCCCACCCAGCGCCTCGAGCCTCTTTCCCGGCTCAAACTCCAGGCTGAAGACGACGACCCTCCCCCTCGAGTTCGAGACGGCCCTCATCAGCTCGTCGATCTCGGGCTCCCGGACCAGATCGCTGGCGACCATCAGGGTCTCGACCGCCCCCTGCTCTGCGGCCTTTCTCACCTCGGCGGGGCCGTAGGCCGCCCGGCCGTCGGTGGCGATCTCCCGGAGGAGGTCCTCGATGAGGATCGACTCCAGGGCGAGCCTGCTCTCCTCCAGGATCTTGTCGATGGCGCCCCGCCGGAGGACCTCCTGGAACCCCGAGACCCCCATGGTGGTGGCGTCGCAGAGGACGATCCGCGAGCGGAGGTCGGGGTAGGCGGCGTCGATCCTCTTTTTCAGGTCCTCTTTGGTGAAGCCGGGGCCGGCCAGGATCACCCGCGAGTCGGAGACGGCAAGGAGACTTCATGAGCGACAGATTCGCGATCGGAGATAGCGGCGTCGCGGCCGTGCAGCAACTCGCCGGCGCGCGGGAGAGGATCCTCGCGCAAGTTCGCCGCGTGATCATCGGGCAGGATC
>CAZHAO010000262.1:0-2434 GCA_964530375.1 uncultured Methanotrichaceae archaeon | reverse complement strand
GGGGGTGGAGGATACCTTCTCATTTCATTGTAAAAGGGCATTCGTCTGGTTTATAATTATTCCATTCCGATCCGATCAGGCCGACTCCTTCATCTCGAGGTCGACCTCGCCGGCCTCGATAGGCTTTGCACGTAGCCTTCCCTCCCGAAACTCCTTCACGACCCGGTCGATCTCTCGTGAAGCCTCCACAGTTAGATAAACATCGCCGCAGACGTCGCAGATCAGAGCCTCGACGTTCTTGATCACCAGAACGGACCCCTCGACTCTGGTGATGTAATCCGTGAAGCCTGGCGCGAGTCTACCTCGGCCCGCAGTTGCAGACGTCGGGGGCGGGCATCAATTGCTCCTCACTCCTTCCGTTCGATGAGCTTCTTACACTCGTCGAGTACTTCCTTCGCCTTTGATAGGGCTTCAATGGCGTCGTCTTTGGTATAGAGGCTCTCCGGAGGGACGCCGCTCTGATCATCACCATAAAAGCTGATCTCCCGCTCCGCCCTCAGCGTGCGAGAGATGGAGGCGAAATGAGAGATTCGGCTCTTGAAGGGCTCAGGATAACGGCTAGAGTACCGCTTTAAAATCGGACCCACGTCATGAATTCGAGGCACCTCGATTCCCGCCCAGAGAAGCGCACATTTCAGCGCCAGTTCGACCGCTTCCTGAGAGCGGCGGACCACCATATTCCAGGCCTCTTTCTCCTCCAGATACTCCGCTTCTAGCAGGATGATGGAGGCCCTGGAGATCATCCCTTTAAGAGCAGCCTCGGAGTTCATGGCTCTGCGACCTCATCGGGAGTTGATGAACGGGACGAATCGGATGAAGATGAGACAGAAGATGCAGACGACGCGCCGGAGAGGTCCCAAAACCAGAAGCTTCCCATGAATTTCCGCTCTGCTCCCCTCCGCTCCAGCTCCTCTCCGACCTCGGCCAGAAGCCTCTCTAAGAACCCGTCCCGATCGTAAAGCAGGACCGCCTCCTGGGACATGTCCAGATATAACGGATGAAACTTTTCGGCCTCAGAGCGGGTGCGAATCACCTCGACAAAATCGACGTAGACGTCCTCTCTCCACAGCCTCGAAAGCTCCGGAGTGAGAGATTCCCTGACCGGATCGAGGAGGCGGCGGCGATTCAGCATGCCTGGGGGGGCGCTCGTGAGGACGACGAAGAGGTCTATGTCGGAGCCGGGTCCTGCCTCGCCCCGGGCGACGGAGCCGTAAAGGGCTATGGAGACTATCCGGTCCCCTAACCGTTCTGTTGCCTCTGCAGCATAGCGTTTTGCCAGGTCCATGAGATATGCGTTGAGCTTCGTCCCGGAATCGGCCATCTCAAACCTCATCAGTAATAATTGTTCTAGCCCTTCATAGGGTCTTCGGTGAGGCGGCTTTCACGATGGTCCTGTTTGAATGGGGCCACGACTTTTCAGCCATGGATAGATATCTTGGCTCTCACCGCCCCATCCTTCAAAGCAGGATCTTCGTCTCCGATAGCTCGACTATCTGTCGGGAAAGCTCCAGAGCCCTATCCACTTTGTTCTCATCGTCGTAATACTCAGACGGCGTCTCCCCCGGTAGACCGTCCGGATATCTCGTCGATATATAATAGGCGTCGAGGAGCCTGGCCGATCGCACCTCGCGAAACTCAGGGTCGATGGAGGCGGCCAGCTTCAACAAATAGGCCACCGAGTGCGAGAATATCGGCTCTTATTCCCTTGAATAGATGAAAAGCCTTAAGGGCTTTTTCCCGCGCTCTGCTGGCTGAGGTATAGGGCCAGGTAAAACCTGCCCGAATCTCTGAGAAAGGCAGCATCCTTCAGCTCCTCTTTGGCCTGTCTCAGCCATCGGAGGGCTTCAGCCGTCCGATCGCTTCTCATAAATCACCTTGCCGGTGGCGAGAGCGTGTCTCAGAAACCTGCTCACCGGGAGGGCATTCTCCAGCTCTTCGGCGGTGAAGGCGAGGATGTCCGAATCGGCCTCCCGGTCCACCTCCTCGTAGATCTTGCCCATCCACTCCCTTCCGCTCATCTGAGAGGGCATCACCACTAGGAGATCGAGGTCGCTCGATCTTCGGACATCGCCCTCGGCAAAGGAGCCGAATACGATGATCTTCAAGGCCCCCATAGCTCGGAGCTGGCGAGAGATCTTCCGTAGCTCCCTCTCCAGGAGGCTCTCTCTGGCCTTATTTTCCGAACGGAGGAGAGGGGGTGGAGGATACCTTCTCATTTCATTGTAAAAGGGCATTCGTCTGGTTTATAGTTATCTCGTCCCCGGCCAGGGTCGTTTTGGAGCATTGCAAGCCGCCCATTTGTCCACGATGGCCGCCACCGGTTTTAATGGGGCCACGACTTTTCAGCCATGGATAGCCAGCGGAGGATCAGGATAGCAAGAACAGCCCTAAAGTTGCTGTTTCAATGGGGCCACGACCCGGAGGTCATGGTAAG
>CAZHAO010000261.1:0-2444 GCA_964530375.1 uncultured Methanotrichaceae archaeon | reverse complement strand
ATTTCTTGACCATCCCAACCGCAGCAAGCTGCGGGGTATTCATTTTAAAATAAAACGCGTGCGTAGGGCGCATCTTTCTCCATCCCCTTCTGCAGGGCGACCGATCTGCGATAAATACTTATATCATCTCCTGAACTGGCGGAGATCGGATGCATCTCATCATTGCGGAAAAGCATAACGTGGCCAAGCGGATCGCTCAAATCCTCGCCGGCTCGAAGCCCAAGGTCAAAAGAGTCCGCGGGATCGAGACGTTTTATTTCGACGACAAAGTGGTGATGGGCCTCTCCGGCCACATCGTCGGGGTGGACTACCCCCCCGGGTACAACAACTGGCAGAAGGTGGACTATAGAGACCTTATCCACGCCTCAGTGGTGACCAAGCCCACCCAAGCTAAGATAGTATCCGCCCTCACCGATCTCGGAAAGGAGGCGGACCGGATCACCATAGCCACCGACTACGACCGGGAGGGGGAGCTGATCGGGGTCGAGGCGCTCCGGATAGCTGAAGAGGCGAACCCCGGCATCAAAGCCGACCGGGTCAAGTTCAGCGCCATAACAAAGCGCGAGATCCTCGACTCCTTCGCCTCTCCCGGCGAGGTGGACTTTGACCTCGCCTCATCGGGGGAGGCGAGGCAGGTGGTGGACCTGATCTGGGGCGCGGCCCTGACCAGGTTCATATCCATCACCGCCGGGAGGCTCGGGAAGGGCTTTTTATCGGTGGGACGGGTCCAGTCGCCGACTCTGGCCCTGATCGTCGATCGGGAGAAGGAGATCGAGGCCTTCAAGCCCCAGCCTTACTGGGAGATATACGCAGACCTGGAAAAGGACCTCCGGGTCAAGCACGAGACGGGGAGGTTCTGGGACGGCGACCGAGCGAGGTCGATATTCGACGGCCTTGCCGACGTCGCCGAGGTCGTCTCCATAAAGGAGAAGACGAGGACCGATCGGCCCCCGGCGCCCTTCGACACCACCTCGTTCATCAGCGCCGCCAGCAGTATAGGCTTTTCCGCAGCCAACGCCATGAGGATCGCCGAGGGGCTTTACACCAGCGGGTTCATAAGCTATCCTCGAACCGAGAACACCGTCTATCCTTCCTCCCTCGATCTCCGGGCCCTCGTCTCGGTCTTCAAGAAGGGGCCCTTCCGGGAGGATGCCGAGCGAGTCCTCAATGGACCGATGAAGCCGACGAGGGGCAAGAGGTTCTCCACCGATCACCCCCCCATATACCCGACGTCCTCCGCCACAAAGAAGGATATGAAAGACGACCAGTGGAAGATCTATGAGCTCGTAGTTAGACGATTTCTGGCAACCCTGTCGAAGCCCTCCCGATGGCTCGTCATGAACGTCAAGCTCGACATCGGCGGCGAGCCCTTCAGGGCCATGGGAGCCCGGCAGGTCGAGGCCGGGTGGAGGGCCTGCTACCCCTACAGCAAGGCCGCCGAGGAGATCCTCCCCGATCTCGCCGAGGGGGAGAGGCTCTCAGTCCTTGGAAAAGAGATCGTCGACAAGGAGACTCAGCCGCCCTCAAGATACGGTCAGGGGAGGCTCGTGAAGCTGATGGACGAGCTGGGGCTCGGGACGAAGTCGACGAGGCATGAGATAATAAGCAAGCTCTACGCCCGAGCCTACGTCCAGGGAAACCCCATGAAGCCGACGAACACCGCCTGCGCCGTCATCGAGGCCCTCGAACGCCACTCGCCCACCATCACCAAACCTGAGATGACTCGGGCCCTGGAGGAGGATATGACGAAGATAGCCGAACGGCGTCTCGGGGAGGAGGCGGTGGTCGATGAGTCGAGGTCGATGCTCGACTCCGTCTTCGACGACCTTCTCTCGCATCGGGAGGAGATAGAGACCTCCCTTCGAGAGGGGCTTAGGACCGACAAGATCGTGGGGCGATGTCCTTCCTGCGGCATGGAGCTGATAATCAGGAGAGGAAGGCGCGGCAGCAGGTTCATCGGATGTACGGGGTATCCGGACTGCACCAACACGTTGCCTCTCCCCAAGTTCGGGATGATCGTCGTCACCGACAAGGTCTGCGAGGAGCACGGGATGTACCACATCAGGATAATCAACAAGGGCAAGCGCCCCTGGGACCTGGGCTGCCCCAAATGCAACTTCGACCAGTGGAAGGCTAAGAAGGCCGAGGAGGCGAAGAAGAAGGCTGAGGTCGACCTCCTCGCCAAGATCCCGGGGATCGGCCCCAAGACCCTGGAGAAGCTCGGGGCCGCCGGGGTGAAGACAGCCCTGGACCTGGCCGGAGCCGAGGCTGAGGTGCTCGCCGAGAAGACCGGCCTTGCCAAGAAGAAGATATCATCCTGGCAGATCGCCGCCAAAGCCATGGCAGAAGAGGCTTCAGGCTGCTGAAAAGGCAGCCGAGCTTTTTTTATTTCAGCCGCTCTGTTTTTTTGGGAAAATGGGCCTGGCCGGATTTGAACCGGCGAC
>CAZHAO010000260.1:0-2457 GCA_964530375.1 uncultured Methanotrichaceae archaeon | reverse complement strand
GACGACGGGTGCGTGGCGCGGCGCGAGCAACCGTCAAGAAAGCCCCGCGAGCCCGGCGTAGATGTTCCAGGCGCCGACTGCGACGAAGTTGACCGCGATCGCCCCGAGCATAAGGCCCATGATCCTCGTCATCACCAAAATCCCCGTCACCCCAAGGATCCGAGAGACGTACTCCGAGGACCTGAGGATCAGGTAGGCGGCGGCGAAGGTCGCCGTCAGGGCCAGGAGGACGACCCCCTTCTCGACGAGCCCCGAGGCCGTCCCCATCAGGACGATGACTGTGGTGATCGCCCCCGGCCCCGTGAGGAGGGGCGTCGCCAGGGGGAAGACCGATACGTCCTCGCGATCGGTGGCGTCCGCCATCTCGGCCTCTGTCACCTTCCTCCGGGGCTTCGCCTTCAGCATATCGATCGCCATGATGAAGAGGAGGATGCCGCCGGCGACCCGGAGGGAGTCGACGGTGGTTCCGAAGAACCGGAGGACCATGTCGCCGGTGAGGGCGAAGAGGAGGGCGACGAAGTAGGCGACCGACGCCGCCCGGAAAGAGAGCCTCGCCCTCTCCCGAGCCGAGGCTCCGGGGGTGAGGGATATGAAGACCATCGTCGCCTCGACGGGGTTCACGATTATGAAGACCGAGGCGAAGGCGTAGAAGAAGTAAGCGATATAACCTGCAGCCTCCACCATAATCGATCCTCCTCGACAGGCCCCCAATCCCCCTCGGGCTCAACCCGGGACATAACGAGCCGAAGATGATATCCTCTAAGCTTTCGTCCTCGCCTTCATGAGAGGCGGGGCGCCTTCGCCTCGTTCTCCCCCTCGTCCTCGCTGATCGTCTTTCCCATCTTCCCCAGAAGGAGCATGAAGGCGGCCGTCGACCACCCCGCCAGAAGGGCGTCTCTTCCGTCCCTCTTCCTTCTCGCGACGAGGCCCGTCGCCAGCCCCGCCAGGGCCGAGACGAGGTACTCGGGGGCGTCGCTGAGGAGGTGGCCCAGGGGGTCGGATTCGGCGTCGACGACGTCCCGGTGGAGGACCCACCGGTCAGGGAACTCGTGGACGTGGGACCCGAAGGGCCCCCGGAGCTGCCGGACCGATCCATAGACCGACTCGCCGAGGATCGTCTCTTTGAAGCACTTGGGAAGCGTCGGGTGCTCCTCCTTTTTGAGGACGTACTTTTTGTGATGGGGCAGCGTCTCTATCCACAGACAGAACCCGCGGCAAGGCTCGCTGCATTTCATGCTCATCTATACGACGTCACGGCTTAAATACCATCCTGAGGCCGGGAGAGATGATTCAATAGATCGAGCCCTGCGGTCTTCGGATCCCCCGAATTGGATCGATCTCGCCCGAAAAGATTTTTCTCTGAGGAGGCGAATAACATCCCTCCAGGAATAAACCAAGAGGGATGAATTTGAAGGTTTTGGGGATAAACGCCAGCCCAAGGGGATCGAACAGCCAGACCCTCCGGCTGGTCAGGGCGGCGCTGGACGGCGCCAAAGAGGCCGGAGCAGAGACGGAGCTGGTGGACCTCTGCAAGCTCGATATCGAGTACTGCACCGCATGTGGAGTCTGCTTTGCCAAGGGGCGATGCATCCACGAGGACGACTTCGATGAGCTGTACCAGAAGATCCTGGGCGCCGACGGCCTGGTGCTGGGCTCGCCCAACTACTTCCACACCGTCACCGCCCAGATGAAGACGATGGTGGACAGGATGGCCGACGCGATCCACTGCCAGCTTCTGGCCGGCAAGTACGGCTGCTCAGTGGCCACCGCCGGAGGCCCCGCCTTTGATGAGGTCACCGACTACCTGAACGGCATCCTGATGGGCTTCGGGGCCAACGTCGTGGGCCATGTGGGCGCATCGCCCCGTCTCCCCGAACAGATGGAGGCCGCGGAGAAGGAGGCCTTCGCCCTGGGCCAGGAGCTGGCGAAGGCGATAAGGGAGAAGAGGGTCTACCCCGACCAGGAGGCGTTCCACCAGGAGAGGCGGAAGTACTTCAAGGCCCTCGTGGAGATGAACAAGGATATCTGGACCAACGAGTACGAGCACTGGAAGAGGATGGGCTAGCCCTCCGCCAGCCTCCTCTCGATCCTCTTTTCAAGGAAGCCCCGCCGAACGTTCGCCTCCATCTTCCCGAATCGCCGATTAGGGACGGCGAAGTGAAGGCGTCCTTTATGGAAGGCCCATCCTGGAGGCGGGGGGTGGAGGCCTCGCCTGGGTAGGTTTAGGTGAAGGGGATGGCAAATCGGCGCAGTCTGCTTAGCTTAGCGAAAAACTTAAGGCTCACCTGGTCTTTCGGAGGTGCGGAGGGAGATCCCATGTTCAATCCAACTCAAACTCAACTGCCGCTGCCGATAGTCGCATCGCTTTTTCAGGCCGAATCAGCCTCACCGCTGGACCAAGGACCGCCGAACATCGCCAGCCTCGACCCCGGTCCAGAGGAGGCCGCCCACCATGCC
>CAZHAO010000259.1:0-2502 GCA_964530375.1 uncultured Methanotrichaceae archaeon | reverse complement strand
GGAGATATCAATCGTCAACGCCGAGAAGGCCATAATCTCAGGTCGAAGAGAGAGGGTTTATATGGAGTACGAGGAGATGAGCAACATAGGCTCCACCGAGAAGGGACCTCACTATCCCAAGCGGCCCGAGAGGATCATGAAGAGGACGGTCCGCGGGATGCTCCCCCACAAGACAAAGCGCGGCCGCGACGCCATGTCCAGGCTCAAGATCTACGTCGGAGTCCCGCCGGAGTTCGAGGAGATGGAGATGGAGCGGCCAGAGGCCGCGAAGATGACGCGCCTGGGCACCGCCAAATACGTGGAACTCGGCGATGTAAGCCGAAAATTCGGATCCAAATTCTGAGAGGGTCAGCATGAAGATAACCAACTCGTCGGGCAAAAACAGAACTGCGATCGCCAGGGCCACCCTGACCGATGGAAAGGGCAGAGTCAGGATCAACAGCAAACCCCTGGAGATCTATGAGCCCAAGCTCGCACGACAGAAGATCGCGGAGGCGGTGATGATAGCCCAGGATAAGGCTCTGGGCCTCGACATCGACGTCAAAGTTCGCGGAGGCGGATTCATGGGACAGGCTGCCGCTGTCAGGACCGCCATCGCCCGGGGGATAGTGGAGTGGACCGGCGACACCTCCCTGAAAGAGGCGTACATGGAGTACGATCGATCCCTCCTGGTCAACGACCACCGGCAGAAAGAGCGGAAGAAGGTCGGCGGCCCCGGCGCTCGAGCCAAATATCAGAAGTCTTACAGGTGAGAGCTTGATCCCCGTCCGATGTTTCACCTGTGGAAACGTCATATCTGATGTATGGGAGGAGTACAAGGAGCGGATCAAGACCGAGCCACCGGGGAAGGTGATGGACGACCTGGGCATCGAAAGCTATTGCTGTCGTCGTATGCTCCTGACCCACGTGGAGATCGTTGACGTGCTTCGGCGGTATCAGTAAAAGACGTGGGGTTGTGGGGTAGCCTGGTCCATCCCTCGGCGTTCGGGACGCCGTAACCTGAGTTCGAATCTCAGCAACCCCACCATTTCCCTTTCTTTTGAGGTGGCCACTTGATGGATTCGATGGATGAAGAATACACGCGATACGAACGCGCAAGGATAGTGGGGGCTCGAGCTTTACAGATTCTGATGGGCGCCCCGGTATTGATCAAGACCGAGTCCATAGACCCCCTCGAAATCGCCCTTGAAGAGATGAGATTGGGATTTGTTCCCATCACCGTTAAAAGGGATCGCAGAACCTCTAGGTAGGTGACATTTTTGGATGATGAAGTGATAAAACCAACTGAAGACTATGAGACGCTTATCCCCATAGATGAGTATCTAGCGGCGGGCATCCACATAGGCACTCAGCAGAAGACTAAGAGCATGATGGATTACATCTACAGGGTCAGGACCGACGGCCTCTACGTCCTCGACGTCCAGGCGACGGACAAGAGGATCAGGCTCGCTGCCAAGTTCCTCGCCAAGTACGACCCCTCCAAGATCCTGGTGGTCTCTGCGAGGCAGTACGGCCAGCGTCCCGCTACGATGTTCGCCAAGTCGGTCGGCGCCAAGGCGATCGTCGGCCGGTTCATACCAAACACCCTGACCAACCCCACCTTCTACGACTACGTCGAGCCGGACGTGGTGGTGGTCACAGACCCCAGCGGCGACAGCCAGGCGATAAACGAGGCCATCGACATCGGAATACCGGTGGTGGCCCTCTGCGACATCAACAACCTGACCTCCAACGTCGATCTGGTGATCCCCACCAACAACAAAGGCCGGAAGGCCCTGACCCTCATCTACTGGCTCCTGGCCAAAGAGACGCTCAAGGAGCGGGGAGAAGAGGGTCGGTTCAGATACTCGGTTTCAGACTTCGAGATGGAGTTTTGATTCGATGAGGCGACCAGCAGTGGCAGGCTCGTTCTATCCCCGCCACCCAGAGGATCTGTTGGAGGAACTGAAGGCCGCCTTCAGAGGCGCCTCCGGCTCCGAAACCCTCCCCATCCGAGGCGCAGTCGTCCCCCACGCCGGCTACATGTATTCAGGAGCCGTGGCCGCGGAGGTCTACGCCAGGCTCCCCGAGAGGGAGACCTACGTCCTGATGGGCCCGAACCACACCGGCCTGGGCCTTCCCGTCGCCCTCTCTCGGGACTCGTGGATGACGCCTCTGGGGGTCGTCGAATGCGATACCGAGCTGGCCGATCAGCTGACTGGGAGCATAATTGAGGCCGACGAGTCGGCCCACCTATATGAGCACTCTCTGGAGGTTCAGATACCGTTCCTCCAAGCTCGGTTCAGAGATTTCAAGATCCTCCCCATATGCATGGGCCTCCAGGACGAGGAGACGGCCGTCGAGGTGGGGGAGGCTGTGGGGGAGGCCGCCGAAAAGCTGGGCCGAGACTGCACCGTCATCGCCAGCAGCGACTTCACCCATTATGAGCCCCAGGAGGAGGCGAGGAGGAAGGACGCCCGGGTGATCGAGGCGATCCTGAGGATGGACGTCCCATCGATTTAC
>CAZHAO010000258.1:0-2594 GCA_964530375.1 uncultured Methanotrichaceae archaeon | reverse complement strand
GACAGGTTCGGGACGAAGAATCAAGCATGAAGTCTGGCCTAATAATAAAAATATCAAAAGCACCGAGGATGACGCTCTTCGAAAAACCCTCTATCACTGGCCAGGGGCGGAGCTGAAAGGTGCTTCCGATGAAAATAGAGATCTTCTATTTCCTCCCCTCTCTTATCCTGGAAATGTTCCTCTTCAGATCTGGTATGTCGCTCTGGATAACGTCCCAGGTGAGTGCGAGATCGACTCCGAAGTACTGATGAATCAGCACGTCCCTCATGCCGGCGATCTTCTGCCATGCGATCTCGGGATGATTTCTCTTGAAATCTTCGGGCAGGTTTTTGACGGCCTCGCCGATGATCTCGATTCTGCGAATTATGGCGTCCTGGAGTTGGCGCGATTCTACGAACTCATCCAGAGTTTTGCCCGCTGAATAACCCTCGATCAGGTCTATCGACTCCAGAATGTGGGCGATAAATACTTTGGGATCTTTCCTCATAGTATCGGGACCTGCTCGTTCAGGATCCTCTCTTTGAGGAGAGGGTGAAGAGAAGCGTAGGTGAGGACGTCCACCTCCCGGTCGATCATCTCCTCCAGCTCGATCTTCAGCCCCGAGAGGTCCATCAGGCTCTTTCGCCCCTCAAACTCCACCAGGATGTCCACGTCGCTTTCGTCGGTCATCTCGCCCCGCACGATCGACCCGAAGAAGGCGGCCCTCTTAACGTCGTTTCTCCGCAGGACGGCGAGGACCTTCTCGCGCAGCTCTTCAGTCTCGTCGGTCATATCTTCCGCCTCAAATTTGTCTCCGGCCATTTTTGATAATAGGGCGGTGATGCGATATCACCTTTTCCGCCGCGCTCCTTTCGAGGATGGCGCCATTTCGGCGGGGGGGCGCGTTGCGGCAGGTGGCCGAAGGGCGCGGGCGACTGGGCGGCGCCGGGAAGGAGGTGGGGCTGCTGAAGGCGGTGAAGTTGGGCGAGATGTGAGGATCGAGGCCTATATGATTGGATAGAGAGGATGGATTATAATCATGGCGTTTCTCGCGAGAAGGTTGAAGCAGCTTGAAAGAAGGCTGAAGATATGGGTGCGGCGGAAGTAGAGAAGGTCTCGGCACTGGTCCCCCACCTGCTCACCATCCCCCATAAGAAGATCTGGGTCGATTACGACGAGGAGGCGGACGTGCTCTATGTGAACTTCAAGAAGCCGAGCCGTGCCGACGACTCCGAGCTGACCGATGACGGCGTCATCATCAGGCGCGAGAAGGGCGAGGTCGTGGGTACGACCTTCCTCAACGTTGCCAAGAGGTTCGGGACGAAGGGCCAGGCCTGATCCAATTTTAATGGTCAGGATAGTCGAGAGGAAAGGTTATATCAGACCTAGAGAATAGAAAGGAAAGCGAGAGGCTCGAAGAAGGTCGAAGAAGGTCTAAGAAGGTCGAAGAAGGTCGAGGGGGCGTACGCAGCATGAAAGAGGTTCAAGAGGGCGTCCGGGAGAAGGAGATCGTGAGGATAATCTCGGATGAGGGCTACACCGGTGACCTCCCCCAGGAGCTGCGCGATCGGCTTCGGGAGAGCATAATCCACAACAAGGGCCTTATGGCTCGGTTAGCGAAGCTGTAGCTGTTTTGACTTAGGATGTCTGCGGCTCTTCTTTCTCAGCCATCTTTCTATCTCTTCGATCTTGCCTGTGCACTCGTACCTGGCGATTTTGGTTAATACGAATATTATTTTATTCTGATCTTCGTGTATGTAATAACCCTCGACCCTCAAGATCATGTCTGCAAGATAGAAGGAGGTCCTCTTCTGACCGTCCCAGAACGGGTGGCGATCAGCCAGGTACAGCGCCCACGCGGCTCTCCTGAAGACGTCCTCTTCGCCGTTGATCTGGTCCACGATGTAATCGAGGGTGCCCCTGTCCCTGATCCCCTGGATCTCCAGATCCGGGCCCAGGAGGTCGTGGAACTCGATGGCCATCTCTGCGGTGATCTTGTATCGGGTCATGATCCTCGGAGATCCTCTCAAGAAATCTGTCTGAGAGCAGCGGCTTTTGTCATCGTATCGGGTCCTGTTCGCTTATATACTCTCTTTCAGCAGGCGATGGCGGGCGGCGCGCGGGGCGAGGGGCGTCCGCCTTCCCGCTCGATCGCCACCCGAAAGCCCGCGATTCGTCAGGCCCGAGAGGTCCATCTGGCTCATCATCCGGCAAGCTCCACCGGGATCTCTCCGTCGCCCTCGCGGGTCATCTCGCCCCGGACGATCGGACCGAAGGAGGCGGCCCTCAAGCGCTCGTTTACCAAGAGGGCGGCGAGGACCTTCTCGCGCAGGTCTTCTATCCGGTCGGTCGCGTCTTCCGCCTCGAATCCAGCCCTCGACTATCCGATGAAAAAAGCCCGACTCATGTCTCGGATGTGTCTTCCGTTTCCAGTTGCCTGATGGCATTTACTATAATATCTATTCCATATATTAAATTAAATCTATCAAGAACTTCAAGAGCTTCCTTTAGGTATTTCAGCGCCTGGTCGAGGTCGCCTTTGGCTCTGTAAATGAGGCCGATGTTGCCCAACTGGTTGGCTTCGCCCTGCCTGTACCCGATCTCCTTGTCGATCT
>CAZHAO010000257.1:0-2624 GCA_964530375.1 uncultured Methanotrichaceae archaeon | reverse complement strand
AAAATAAATATATATGATGAATGCATATAGCCTTGTCATGACCTGGAAGAAGATCACAGACTACTGGGCTGAGTGGAAGATCGAGGAGGATCGGAGGGGGAACATCGGCCTCTCCTTTGGAGGGGAGGAGCGGGTTTTGTACGACCTGTCCCACGAGAACTTCATCACCATCCTGAACCTGCTCCAGGGCAATAAGCCGGTCTGGTTCGACGACGAGGACGAGAGCTTCAAGGCCGGCGGCCAGGAGCCGAATTAAGAGGCTGGCAGCATCGGACAAAGACCGCTAATATCTCCTCTCCAAAACATAATATAAAATTTTTCCTATCTATCCCCATTTTCCACATCCTCGATCCTGAACTCGAAAGGCCCGGCTTCAGATGCTCACCACCACGCCGGAATCCTCCAGCATCTTTCGGCACCGCCCGCAAAACCTCCAGCCCTTGAGGTCCGTCTCGAATATCGAGTTCGAAAAATGCATCACGCACCTTCGGTCGGGACAGTGGGAAAGGCCGAAGAGGTGGCCCAGCTCGTGGACCGCCTCCTTCTTCGCCCTCTCCCGAAAGAGGCCGGGGTCTGATGGAAGGCCATAAAACTCCTGGCGGAGCCTCGCCAGGGATATTATAGCCCGGCTTCCATAGGCGAGGCCGAAGATGAAGTTTGTTTCCGCGACGAAGATGTCCTCGTCGATCACCCCCAGGACGACGTCGCCCTTTTTTGGACCCGGAAGAGCCCTGAGGAGAGACGAACCCTCTCGCTGGCCCCTCTCGGGGACGCGGGCTTCTGCCGGAACTTCGACAACCGGCCTCACATCGACGGCGCTGAATATCGATCCGATCTCCTCTTCGAGAAAGGCGATCATCTCCGGGTCGACGGCTCCGACCGGCTGGAGGGCCACGGCGATCATGGTCGCCATCACGGCTTCTCGGCGAGGGACTTCTGGTAGGCCTTCCAGCCGGGGCACCAGCCGGTGTGCCACTTCCAGATTCTGGCGATGAGGGAGTTCGGCCTCTTCTCGGCAAGCCGCCTGATGGGGCATCTCTCGCATGTTGGTGACATGATATCGAGAATGTGCAGATGGTATAAGGAATTTACGAAGGAAGGCGGGAAGGACGGTCAGGCAGGCCTCCAGAGGCCGAGATGGCCGACGATGCGGGCATGAAGACGGAGTTCACCGTTTGCTAATTTCCTCACCAAAAGCCCGATATATGACCTTAATCATGCGGTCGCCAAAGGCGATAAAATCATGTTGATCGGAATCGATGTCGGCGGAACCACTACAGACGCGGTTCTAATAGACGCCGGAAAGGCGATAAAGGCATCAAAAGTCCCGACCGACCACGACCACCTCCTGGAGTGCCTGATGAGCGCCCTCGACGAGATCGTCCGGGACGTCTCGCCGAAGATGATCGAGCGGGTCGTCCTCAGCACCACTCTCATCACAAACCTCATCGCCGAGGGGAAGATCGACCCCGTGGCCCTGATCATAGAGCCCGGGCCGGGGATGAACCCCGAAGGCTACAACCTGGGGGGCGAGGTCCAGATCGTCCGGGGGGCCATCGACTACCGGGGAAGAGAGATCCAGCCTCTGGACGAAGGCCAGGTCAGAGATGCGGCGACCAGGATCTCCGGGCGGGGGTACAGGAAGGTGGCTGTGGCGAGCAAGTTCGGACAGAGGAACCACTCCCACGAGGAGAGGATGCGGGAGATCGTCCTGGAGGTGAGCCCAGAAACGACGGTGGAGATGGGCCACCAGGCCTCGGGACGGCTGAACTTCCCCAGAAGGGCGGCGACGACGATGCTCAAGGTGGCGGCCACGGACAGATATCGAGAATTTGCCGATCAGATCGCTGGGGCCGTCTCCCGCAGGAAGATCGAGGCCCCCATCTACATCCTCAAGGCCGACGGCGGGACGCTCCCCCTGGCTACATCCCTCGAGCATCCCGTGGAGACGATCTTCTCGGGGCCCGCCGCCAGCACCATGGGAGTTCTCGCCCTCACGCCTCCGGGCCAGACCTCCGTCGTCGTCGACATCGGAGGTACGACGACAGACCTCGCCCTGATCCTGGACGGGGTCCCCCTGATGTCCTCGGAGGGCGCGAAGGTGGACAGCTACCTCACCACCATCAGGGCCTTCGCCGTCAAGTCCGTGGCCCTGGGCGGCGACAGCAGAGTGAGAGCCTCCGGCGACGAGGTCGCCCTCGGGCCGGAGAGGGCGGGGCCGGCATATTGTCTTGGAGGGCCTGAGCCGACCCCCACCGACGCCATGAGGCTGATGAACCTGATCTCCATCGGGGAGAGGTCCCTCGCCGAGGATGCCATGGCGAAGCTGGGAAGAGACCTCGGCTGCTCCGCGGGGGAGGCGGCCCAGAAGGTGGTGGACGCCGCCGTCGAGAAGCTCCTAAGAGAGATCAACGGGATGTTCCTCGCCTGGGAAGAGGAGCCGGCCTATCGGGTCTGGGAGATCCTCCAGAAGGAGAAGATCAGGCCCCAGAACGTCGTCGGAGTCGGCGGCGGGTCCCTGGGGCTCGTCCCCCTGGTGGCAGAGAGGCTCGGCGCCCGAGGGATCATCCCCGAGAACGCCACCATCGCCAACGCCATCGGAGCCGCGGTGGCCCGGCCCACCT
>CAZHAO010000256.1:0-2624 GCA_964530375.1 uncultured Methanotrichaceae archaeon | reverse complement strand
GGCGGGCCGGGCGGCAGGAGCAGCGCCCGCCTTTGCGGTGTCTGCTGGCGGAGCGGGCGGGATCAAGCTGGTCTTGAATGACGCAAAGGTGACCATCGAGAAGGTGACGCTAGCCAAGGGAGCTTCCACCTTTTCCCTCTTATCTTTTCTTTGAACAAAATTTTTATTTGATCCTCTGAGGCCTGCTGCGAGATCGAAAGATCGCATATTTGCAGCCAGGCGAAAGAGGAGATAGAGTCCAACGAGCGACCAAAAGTCGCCCTCACGTCGTCGTCGAAATTCTCTCTCCGCAAAATTATTCGAGCATCAAAATGACCAGAAGGGAACGTTTAAGTATTAGTTTCTCAGGTAGGTTACTCTCAAATGAAAAGGATGGTCGGATGGAGTCGGTAGTGGTTTAAAAAGGAGGAAATAAGATGGCGTTTTACACCCTTGGTCTCACCTTTTGGATAGTGATCGCCCTTACCGTTGTGGTATTGGGATTCTGGATCTACGGCCTCTACTTTAACTTCAAGAAGTGGGGGATGGGATCCACCGGTTATCAGGATGAGCTGCGGCACAGCTTCTGGCTTTTTATCGCGACATGGATTCACCAGGCCTTCAAAGATGGCATCTGGGTATTCCTAAAAACCCTCATCCTCGACGTGCTGCTCCTCAGGCGGACCCTCAGGAGGAGCCCCGTGAGATGGGTCATGCACATGGCGATATTCTATGGGTTTTTGACCCTCGCCGCCCTTTCGGGCCTCGGCCTCTTCATGGACATAATCGAGCACTTCAACGTCCTAGGCCTCGCCCACCAGGCTGAGATGGTTAAGGGCTGGATGGAGCTGCCCTTTGACATCTTCGGCTACCTGCTCCTCTTCGGAGCCACCATCGGGGTCCTCAGGAGGATCTTCCTGCGAGAGGTCAGATCCAGGACCTCGGCCTACGACGTGGTCCTCCTGGGCGGAGTATTTCTGATCACCATCACCGGCTTCTATGCGGAGTGGCTGCGAGGCAACTCCTTCCTCATCGGAAACGCCTTTGCAAACCCCATATATGCGCCCCACTTCTCTCTGCTCCATACGATCCTGGCGCTGCTCCTCTTCATCGCGATCCTTCCCTACAGCAAGTACATGCACGTAATAGCCGCGCCGCTGACGATTCTAGCCAACAGAGGAGGCGAATAAGATGGCAGAAGAGAAAAAGAGTCCTGCGGGAAAGCCCCTCATATCAGGATTCCTCATGTCCACCCAGCTTATGGAGCTGGACGGATGCACCCGATGTCAGGAGTGCATGAAGTGGTGTCCCACCTACGACGTGTACAAGGACCGGCCCGAGATCACCCCCATGTACAAGATCGCCAAGTTCAGGGAGCTTCTGGGGAGCCAGTACGGCCTCCGGGCGAAGCTCTTCGGAGCCAAGCCCCTGAACGAGGACGAGGTCAACCAGTTCATGAACGACACCTACATGTGCACCACCTGTGGCGTCTGCGGCACCGTCTGCGAGTCGGGGATCAACACCGTAGAGCTGTGGGAGGCGATAAGGCCCAACCTGGTGAAAAGAGGAAACGGTCCCTGGGGCAAGCAGTCCTTCTTCCCCATGCTTCTCGGAAAGGACAGGAACCCCTACCAAGGAAAGCAGGAAGATCGGCTCTGCTTCGTACCCAAAGACGCCGAGGTTCTCGACTCGGCGAAGATCGCCTACTTCGCCGGCTGCACCGCAGCCTATCGGCAGCAGGCCCTGGGCGTGGCGACGGTCAGGATCCTCAACGCCCTGGATATACCCTTCTGCATGCTGGGCAAGGATGAGTGGTGCTGCTCCTCTGCCCTGGTCAGGACCGGCCAGCGCGACGTGATGAAGGCTCACGCGGTCCACAACGTCGACGCCCTCAAGGAGAGAGGCGTCGAGACGGTGGTCTACGCCTGCGCGGGCTGCTTGAGGACCGCCAGCATCGACTGGCCCCGGTGGTACGAGGGTTACATCCCCTACAAGAACGTCCCCCTGGCGGTCTACCTGAGGGAGAAGATCCAGAACGGCGAGGTGGAGTGGAAGAGGGCCTTAAACGACCTGAACGTCACCTTCCATGACCCTTGCCACTCGGGAAGACACATAATGCATCACGTAGGTAGGGATTGGGCCTTCGAGGCGCCGAGGGACGTCTACAAATCGATACCTGGCCTGATATATAAGGAGATGACCCGCTCCCGGGAGTTCCAGAGGTGCTGTGGAGCCGGTGGCGGCGTCAAGGCCGGGCAGCCCG
The DNA here is from genome assembly GCA_964530375.1 of uncultured Methanotrichaceae archaeon. GTDB lineage: Archaea > Halobacteriota > Methanosarcinia > Methanotrichales > Methanotrichaceae > Methanocrinis. The sequence continues at coordinate 382 of CAZHAO010000256.1, read as the reverse complement.
ACCTCGCCCTGGGCTGTGCCATGGCGAGGGTAGGAGATGCCCAGGCCGTGAACGCCGACGTGATCTCCAGCACCTGCCCCTTCTGCAGGCGCAACATCATGGACGGCAGAAACGAGCTGAAGTCAGATATCAAGTTCGCAGACCAGGTAGAGCTGATGGCCGCCGCCATGGGCCTCGACATGACGATCCCGGACAACCCCTACATGCAATACCAGGAGCAGGACGAGATCCTCTGCAAGGGCGAGGTCTGCCAGCTGGAGGAAGCCGCCGAGACGAAAGCACAAGACGTGGATGCCTACTAGATGGGCATCATCCTTTTTCATTTTTATCGGCAATTTGAGCCGCGGAAAGGCCGTCACCAATTAGCTCGAAATCTCAATAA
>CAZHAO010000255.1:0-2672 GCA_964530375.1 uncultured Methanotrichaceae archaeon | reverse complement strand
GTACACCTACATGGGAACCCTCCTTCCTCGCTTTGGGAACGTCAGCTACAGCGGTGCCGGGTGCCTTTCGCCGATACCAAACGACCCCGACTTCGAGTACATAGGCGTCGGCACTCGGATATTCCTCTGCGGAGCCCAGGGCTTCATCGTCGGCTCGGGGACCCAGCACCTGCCTCAGAATGGATTCTCCACCCTGATGGTGAAGGGCGACCTGAAGGGTATGAACAACGAATTTCTGAGGGCTGCCACCTTCCAGGACTACGGCCCGAGCCTCTACGTCGGCCTCGGCGTCCCGATACCCGTCTTAAATGAGGGGATCGCCGAAAAGACGGCCGTCCGAGATCGAGATATCGTCACCGAGATCGTCGACTACGGCGTACCTCGCCGCGGCCGGCCGACGGTGAGGAGGGTGAACTACGAGGAGCTCTACTCCGGCATCGTCGAGATCGACGGGATCGAGGCGAAGGCATCGGCCCTATCGAGCCGCCATGGAGCCAGGAAGGTGGCTTCTGCCTTGAGCGACTCCATCAGGAGGGGAGAGTTCCTCATCTCGGCGCCGGCCGAGCCCCTCCCAGCCGTCGGCAGAAACAACCCCATGAAGCAGACCCGGGAGTTCCTCCTGGTGGGGGACGTCATGAGCTCCGATGTGGCGACGGTCCGCGAGGAGATCAGCATCGATGAGGCGGCTCGGATGATCGTCGGCGGGCCCTTCGACCACCTGCCGGTCGTCTCGGCGGAGGAGAGGCTGATCGGGATGGTCACCGCCTGGGACATATCCAAGGCCGTGGCCAGCGGCAAGACATCTCACATCTCCGAGATGATGACGAGGAAGGTCTTCATAGCGAGCCCCGACGAGCCCCTGGAGCTGGCGGCGCGAAAGCTCGACCACCACAAGATCTCGGCCCTGCCGGTGGTGGACAAGGACCATCACGTCATAGGGATGGTCACAAGCGACCACGTCAGCAGGCTCTACGGCAGGAGGCGGTCCCTTTGAAGCTGATGCTCCACGTCTCTCCGGGGATCGTCCGAAAGCCCATAGTCTCCTCGGTGATCCTGGAGACGAAGGCCCTCATCAACATCGAGCGGGCGAAGGTCGACGCCGTCTCAGGCGAGATCGTCGTCGACGTCGATCCCGAGAAGTGCAGCGAGGTGAAGGCGGCCTTCGAGGAGAAGGGGGTCAGGGTTGTCCTCCTGGAGAACCCCATCATAAAAGACGAGGATGAGTGCATCCACTGCGGCGCATGCATATCGATCTGCCCCACTGGCACCTTCCACTTCGAGGGGTCCGAGGTGGTGGCCGAGCCCGGAAAGTGTGTCCAGTGCGGGATCTGCGTCGCCGCCTGTCCCCAAAGGGCTCTGAAGCTGGTCCTGAAATAGATTTTTATTGCGGGCGGCTGAGGCCGCGCTACGCCCTGGTGATCAGGTCGGGCCTGAGGTTCGCCCTCCGAAGCGGCGGAAGATCGCCCCAGAGCGCCATCTCCCCGCCCCTGATCACCATGGCGCCGGAGATCCCCGGTTTGTCCACAACGTCGAAGGCCTCGGCCAGGGGCGAGACCTCGCCGACGGCGTTTCCAAGGGCCGTGGCCGTGGCGTCCGCAAGGGAGATGTCCTCGGAGACGACGACGGCAGCGTCGGCGTACCCGAAGCTGATGGAGGGGCCCACGGTCCCGCTGCTGGTGCAGATGCCGACGGGCTTCGCCCTGGGGGGGATTTCGAAGGCGAGGTTTTTGAGGGGCGAGGGGCCGGCGTAGATCCCCATCAAGATGGAGCGGTCACAGACTAAGGCGACGTCTCCACCGTTGTCGACTACTGCGTGAGTCGCCCCGGCCCTGATCATCGCCTCCAGGGCGAATTTGGCGATCGTCCCCGCAACGGCGGACATGGGCCCGATCCCGACGGTCGATCCCGCCCTCACCATCTCTCTGACGATGGCGGGCGCTTCGTCGATGGCGCGGTCGTAGGGCTCCAGGGTGAGGACGAAGAAGGGGTCTCCTCTTATGAACTCTTCAAGAAGGGCCCGCTGGCACGCGATCTCCTCTTTGGCAGCCTCGATCTGATCCCTCTCCTGGGCCGTGATGGTGACGATCGTCTCCTTGAGCCTGAACCTCTCCCTGAGGAGATCGGAAAACATCGTCATCCTCCTGCCGGTGGCTGGGATGGCGAAAGATCCGGATACTCTCTGCCCTTAAGGGCGCGGGCCACGATCTCGCGCCTTCCCCTCAGGAGGACCTCGATCTCTTCGCCGTACTTCACCTCCATCGGCAAAGCGACGTCGTAGAGCCGCGAGAGCTGTCCCATCCCCTCCTCCGACGACGGGAGATGGACCAAAAACTCCTCCATGGGCGGGAGCTTCTCGGCGATCAGATCGAGGAGGCCTTCGAGGCCGCGCCCCTCCCGGGCGGAGATGAAGACGGGGTTAGGCGTCAGGTCCCGGATCATCTCGGCCCTCTCTTCTGCCTCGTCGGAGCAGATCCGATCCATCTTGTTCAGGACCGAGACGATGGGAGAGTAGCATCCGCAGTCCCAGAGGGCCTCGTGGCAGGAGGCGAGCCTTTCTCGCAGGATCTCGGGGGGATCGGATAGGTCCACCACCAGGAGGACCAGGTCCGCCTCGACGATCTCGGCGAGGGTCGATCGGAAGGCCTTGATCAGAAAGAGGGGAAGATCGTCGA
>CAZHAO010000254.1:0-2696 GCA_964530375.1 uncultured Methanotrichaceae archaeon | reverse complement strand
ATTCAAACTGCATTGAATCCAACGGGGCGCGAAATAATTTCAGGACTCCACAACGTCTGATCTTCAACCGAAACCTATATATTCGACAAATGCAGTAGTACAGTACGGCATTTAACGTGCCATTTCCCCCTCCTTTACCCTCTATTTTTTTCCTCCTCTCCTCCTCAGCCGTTTCGTCTCCTTTAAATAAGACCAGATCACCCTTTTCGAGCATATGCACGACCCTCTGAGGAAGATCGACGACCTCGTCTCTGCCCTGGAGGAGCTCCGCCTCCACGTAGGCACCGCCGACCTCCGGGTGGGGGACCGGAAGGTGAACGGCCAGCTCTACGTCGCCCTCGCGAACGCCTGTCTCCGAAACAGGGCGGCCCTCCTCTACGGCGGGATGGGCGCGAACAAGACGACCCTGGTGAACCTCCTGGGGTCCGCCTTCATGGGCCTCTCCTTCGACGAGGTCGAAAACCTCATGATCACCGGCCATCCCGAGCAGACCGAGGAGAAGATCGTGGGGTTCATCGACCCCCGCCAGTGGTCCTGCCCCCCGGCTCCGCCGACCGGCTCGTCCCGATCTTCGGTCCCATCCGGATCGGCCCCTTCTTCGTCTCCTTCTTCACCCTCGTCTCCTTCGTCGTCTTCTTACGACGCGATCCAGGTCCTTTGGACGCCCTGGGCGAGGTCGAGATGGAAGGTGATAAACGAGATCAACCGCTTTCCCTCCGGAAAGCAGAACCTCTTTTTGGAGCTGCTTCAGAAGAGGAAGGTGAACTACGCCGGAGAGACCCTGGAGCTGGGGGATACCTGCTACTTCGCCACCATGAACCCCGACTTCAGCGCCACCTACCCCCTCGACGAGGCCCTCCTCGACCGGATATCGATCTCGGTCCCCGCGACCCAGCCCGACTTCCTCGCCAGCCTCGCCCTCGCCGAGAGGGAGAGAGAGGTCGATGAGCTGGCCGAGTCCCTCCCACGTCTCTCACCCGAGGAGTTCGATCTCTTGCCCAAAATGGTCGCCGCCGTGAGCCTGGACAGCCAGGTGGAGCTTTCGATAATCTCCCTCCTCCGGGACTTCACCCTCTGCGAGCGGGCTCCGGCCTTCGACAAGACCCAGCTCTCCGGCGGGTCGAAGCCGAGCCGGGGGCTCTGCGCCGGATGCCACTACTTCAACAACCCCGAGGTCTGCTGCTGGCAGATCGACGAGGGGCTCTCCGACAGGGTGAGGCAGGACCTCCGGTCCTACACCAGGGCTTTGGCCCTCCTCTTGGGCCTCGGCGGCACCGAGGAGAAGATCGAGGTCCTGAGGGCCGTCGCCCCCTACGTCATTTGGCATCGGCTCTCCCCCAACAGGACGATGCTGGAGCGGCCCCCCTACTACGGGGCCGGGCGGCTTCAGTACGTTAAAGACCTGGTGGAGAAGAGCATCAATCGGACCCTGAACGAGCGGGGCGAGATGAACATGATCTTCGCCCGGGCCGTCGACGGCGATATATCGCCGAGGGAGGCGATGGAGGAGCTCTCAGGCTTTGACGACCCCATCGCCAGGCTCGACTACGTGAGAGCCCTGGAGAGGATGGTTTGAGCCTCTCGGGGTTCATGGACCAGGCCTACGGGGGGAAGGTCCGCGGGAAGAAGAGGCTCGATGAGAAAAAGGGCGAGTTTCTCCTGGGGTTTGAGGACCTGGCCGGAAGGCTGAAGGAGAGGCCGAGGAGGGCTGAGGTGGAAGCTCTCGCCCCCGATGATTCCGAGGCGATCGTCGACCTGGTCGTCTCGGCCTCGCCGAAGGACAGAAGAGAGGAGATGATCTGGGGGCTCCTCTCAGGCCTCGCGGCCGAGAGGCTGTCAGAGCCCCTGGTCATGCCGCCCCGAAACTACGCCGGCCTGGAGCTGAAGAGGGGGACGATCATCCTGGACGGCGCGGCTCCGGCCTCCGGTCCGAAGGTCTCGAGCGGGGCGGGTCGGGCTCAGCCTCAGAGCAGGAAGGCCCACCATCTGGGGGAGAGGATGTCCGGAGGAAGGCTCGTCGTCCGGGGCGGCGCCGGAGACTATCTGGGCCAGGAGATGAAGGGCGGCGGGATCGTCTGCTCGTCCTGCGGCGATTACGCCTTCCGGAAGATGGCCGGCGGCTGGGGCGTAGTCCGAGGCGACGCCGGAAACCACCTCGGGGTCGGAAACTCCGGCGGCAGGATCGCCGTCAAGGGGAGGGCCGGGGCCAGGGCCGGCTGGCTGATGCGGTCGGGGAGGATATGGGTGGCAAAGGACGCCGGGGAGTACCTGGGCCTGATGATGGGCGGCGGCTCGATCTCCGTTGGAGGGAGGGCCGGTCCGCGGGCGGGGTGGCGGATGAAGGGCGGCCTGATCGAAGCCGAAGGTTACGGCCCCGAGGCGGGAGATGGGAAGGTTGGGGGCAGGATACTCCGAAGAGAGGATCTTTGAGGTCTGGGAGAGGTCTCGGGCGAGCTGGCACCGGCCCCAGCTTCCAAGGCCGATCATCGACGGGTCGAACGACGTCGCCGGATTTCCCTTCAAAAACTACAGGATCGTCGTCGATTCGGAGGCCCTCGATAAGGGCGACCGGTATCTAGAGAACCTCTTCGACCATCTGATCGTCCACTACCTCTTCTGCCCCCGGTCCCTGGAGATGGCGGGAAGGCTCTCTCTCGCGGCCCTGGAGGGTCTGGAGAAGAAAGAGAGGGACCGGG
>CAZHAO010000253.1:0-2702 GCA_964530375.1 uncultured Methanotrichaceae archaeon | reverse complement strand
AGAGACAGGATGGCCCACTACGCCGCCGACTGCTGGGACGCCGAGGCGCTCCTGGACCGGTTCGGCTGGATCGAGATCGTGGGGGTCGCCGACAGGACGAACTACGACCTCCGGTCTCACATGGCCCAGAGCCAGGCCAACCTCACCGTCTATCTCCCCTTCGACGAGCCGATAAAGCGAGATAAGCTCGTCGTCAAGCCGGACATGAAGAAGCTCGGCCCCCTCTTCCGGAAGGGGGCGAAGGCCGTCGCCGACGCCCTGCAGGCTCTGCCCATGGAGGAGCTGAAGAATGACCCCATCGTGGTGGTCGTCGGCGGCGAGAGGGTGGAGATCGATCCCGCCCTGGTATCCTTCGAGATGGTCGAAGAGGAGATCCGGGGCGAGGAGGTCATCCCCCACGTCATCGAGCCCTCCTTTGGGATAGACCGGATCCTCTACTCGGTCCTGGAGCACTCCTACCGGGAGGAGATGGTGGAGGGGGAGACGAGGGCTGTCCTGGCCCTCAAGAACAGGGTGGTTCCCATCCAGGTGGCGGTCCTCCCCCTGATGGATCGATCCGAGCTGATCGAGCCCGCTGAAGAGATCGCCCGGGAGCTACGCTCCCTCGACCTCCGGGTCGAGTACGACTCATCGGGGTCCATCGGGCGGCGGTACCGGCGGAACGACGAGGTGGGGACCCCCTACTCGGTCACCGTCGATTACGAGACCCTGGAGGAGGGGACGGTCACCATCAGGGACCGGGATTCCATGTCCCAGATCAGGGTCGCGAGGTCGGAGGTCGCCGAGAAGATCCAGGCCCTTCTCTCAGGCGAGATGGAGTTCTCAGAGGCGGGCCTGCCCCTCCAGAGCTGAGCTGGAACAGAGCCGGGGTCTGAGGAGGCTCTTTGACCCAATCCCAGCTCTGATCCAATCCCAGGCCGAAGGCCTTCTAATCTCAGTTTCAAATAGATGAGGGTGGCGCGAAATGGCAGAGTCGAGGCGGTTTGGACAGCTGTCGGCGGAGGTGAAGAGAAAGGGGATCCACATCTCCGGCCTCTCGGTCCCGGCGGCGATCCTCCTCTTCGGGAAGGCCGCTGCGATCGCCTTCGTCGCCACCGCCCTCGGTGCGGCGCTCTTCCTCGAACAAAGGAGGCTCTCGGGCAAAATCAGCCTTCCGGCCGTCCGCGACTCCGAGAAGAAGAGGGTGGCGGGCTACATCTACTACATCTCCGGAGCCCTCCTGGCGGTCGTCCTCTTCCCTCCGGCCATCGCCGTCGCCGCCATGCTGATGCTGTCGCTGGGGGACGCCGCCAGCGGGATCATCGGATCGGTCGTCCGGGGCTCGGCGGTCCGGACCCGGATCATGGAGGGGCACGGCCGGAAGGTCAAGCCCATTTCGGTGGTGGCGGGAACCTTCGCGGTCTGCCTTCTGGCGGGCCGTGCAGCAAGCCTCATCGAGGGGGCCTTCCTCCCCGAGCCTTTCCTCCTCTCGGTTCCGGTCTACGCCGTCGGCGCGGCGGTGGCGACCTTTGCGGACGCCGTACCCCTCTCCTTCCGGAGGTGGGTCATCGACGACAACTTCTCGATCCCCGTCTTTTCGGGGGCGGCGATGCTGGCCGCAAGCCTCCTCTGATTTTGAGATCTGAAATCTGATCGAATTCGTGCAGAAAGGTTTTTTAACGCGGGGGAGCCTTCCCTATCCAGAGAGCAAAGCAACTGCCAGCGGCCAAGCCGTCCGACTTCGAGGAAAGACATTCTCAGCTTTCAACGAAAGCTGCGATTCCCGCCCTCGCTGAGGTATAGGAGGTGGAGGTGGGCTGCTGACGTTGAGTGGTTGCTTTTCATCGAGAGGATAAAGGAGGGATATTATGAACATAGTACTGCTAGGTCCACCAGGATCCGGAAAGGGCACTCAGGCCAAGATGATCGCGGATAAGTACGGCGTGGTTCACATCTCCACCGGAGACATCCTGAGAGAGAACGTCAGGAACAACACCGCTCTCGGGAAGGAGGCGAAGAAGTTCATGGAGGCGGGGAAGCTCGTTCCCGACAGCCTTCTCATCGACATCATCAAGGACCGGCTGGCCAAGAAAGACGTCAAGGGCGGCTGGATGCTGGACGGCTATCCCCGGACCATCCCCCAGGCCGAGGCGATGGACAAGATCCTCCCCAACCTGGGCCAGAAGATCGATGTGGTCCTGAACATCGACGTTCCGGATGCTGAGCTGGTCAAGAGGGTTACCGGCCGGCGGATGTGCAAGTGCGGCGCCACCTACCACGTTCAGTTCAACCCGCCGAAGGTCGCCGGCAAGTGCGACGCCTGCGGGGCCGACCTCTACCAGAGGGCGGACGACACCGAGGAGACGGTCAAGGAGAGGCTCCAGGCCTACCACGCCCAGACCCAGCCCCTCATCGACTACTACGACAAAAGGGGGATCGTGGCCACGGTCGTCGGCGTAGGCGATATCAAGGCCATCTTCGGGAAGGTCGCGGTGGCGTTGGATAAGATTTAAGGATCTTTCCTAAAATCTTTTTACATTTTTCCGTGGAGCCCTGAAAACTCGTTCGACGAGTTTATCAGCTGGTACAACAATAGACCTCATGGAAGCTTGAATATCCAGGGGCTTGAGACTCCTGAAATGGCCTTCAGGCGAAAAATGCCACTTGAAGCTTATTTTGCTATCGGTCATAGGTTGTTTGGGTTGTGATCATATGAATAATTC
>CAZHAO010000252.1:0-2703 GCA_964530375.1 uncultured Methanotrichaceae archaeon | reverse complement strand
CCGACCTAAAGGTTAAGAGCCTTTCGCTCTGCCTGACTAAGCTACCGGCCCGGACTTTTTCATATACGATGCTGGTTAAATACGTTTCGGCTTTGGAGAGAGTTGGCCGCCGGAGGCGACCTCATCTCCCCGGACCGAACCTCGCTTCTGCTACGCCAGACCCCTTCAGATGGTGTTGATGTACCTCTCGACCTCCCAGGGGTGGACGTGGTTGTTGTACATCTTCCACTCCAGGGACCCGAGCCTGCTGAAGTTTGCGTAGACGTGCTCTCCCAGGGCGTCCCTGATCACCCTGTCCTCGTCCAGGCAGTCCAGGGCCTCCCGGAGGTTCGAGGGGAGGGTCTTGATGCCGAGGCGGTCGCGCTCCTCCTCGGAGAGGTCGTAGATGTTCAGGTCCACGGGCTCTCCGGGATCGATCTTTCTCTTGACGCCGTCAAGCCCCGCCGCCAGGATCGCGGCGAAGCCGAGGTAGGGGCTGCAGGAGGGGTCGGGCGACCGGAACTCGAGCCTCGTGCTGAGGCCTCGGCCGCTGGGAACCCTGATCAGGGAGGACCTGTTGGGGCCCGACCAGCCGATGTAGACGGGCGCCTCAAAGCCGGAGACGAGCCGCTTGTAGGAGTTGATGAGGGGGTTTGTGACGGCGGTTATGGCGGGGGCGTGCTCCAGGAGCCCTCCAGCGAAGTGGCGGGCGAGGTCGGAGAGCTGCATCTCGGCCTCCGGATCGAAGAAGGCGTTCTCATCCCCCTGGAAGAGGGAGATGTTGACGTGCATCCCGGAGCCTGCCGCGCCGTAGATCGGCTTCGGCATGAAGGTGGCGGCGAGCCCGTTCTTCATGGCGATGGTCCTGGTGACGTACTTCAAGGTGACTACGTTGTCGGCGGTCTTCAGGGCCTCGCCGTAGGTGAAGTCGATCTCGTGCTGCCCTTCTGCGACCTCGTGGTGAGAGGCCTCGATCTTGAAGCCCATCTCCGTCAGGGCGTGCACGATCTCCCTCCTTATCTCCTCGGCCAGGTCCACGGGGCCGAAGTCGAAGTAGCCGGCGAAGTCATGGGGCCTGGTGGTGGCCTTGCCGTTCTCCATGTTGAAGAGGAAGAACTCCAGCTCTGGGCCGACGTTCATGGTGTATCCCATCTCATCGGCCTTCTTCATCGCCCTCTTCAGGACGTACCTCGGATCCCCCTCGAAGGGCGAGCCGTTCGGCTTGTAGACGTCGCAGATGAGCCGGCCTACGTTCCTGTTCTCCTTTGCCCTCCATGGGAGGATGGCGAAGGAGGATATGTCCGGCCGGAGGAGCATGTCGGACTCCTGGATCCGAGCGAATCCCTCGATGGAGGAGCCATCGAATCCGGTCCCCGAGTCGAGGGCCTTTCCGAGCCGTGTGGCGGGGATTGAGACGCTCTTGACGAGCCCCTGGATGTCGGTGAACTGCAACCTGAGAGACTCGACGTTCCTGTCACGGATGGTCTCTAACAGCTTTTCTATTGAGGACATGATTGGTCATACACCCCTTGATGCAGTCTATTGAGCTGGCGAATCCCGCCCATCGCCCTTTCAGGGCCATTTGCCGAGCGGCGAACTTTGGCGGCGGCAGATTCCTTAAAGACCCTCCATGAACCGACCTCCTTTAATATAGTCATCGGCCCGAGGGCGGGGCTCAATTACCCTTATCTACTGGCTTATCCCACGAAGCTAGCGGTAGATCGAATGTCTGGTGCAAAGGTTCTGGTTGTTGATGCCGGCGGCAGGGGAAACGCCATAGCCCACGCCTTCGCGAGGAGCCCTTTGGTGGAGCGGGTCTACGTAGCCCCCGGAAACGCGGGAAGCTCGATGATGGAGAAGTGCGAGATCGCCCTGAATAAGGGAAGCCCCATCAAGGAGATCCCCGATCTCGCATCCTTCGCCAGGAAGGAGGGGGCAGATCTCACCTTCGTCGGCCCCGAGGGGTACCTATCCGACGGGATAGTGAACGTCTTCTCCAAGGAGGGGCTCCAGATCGTCGGTCCGCGGCGGGAGGCGACGATCCTGGAGGGGAGCAAGTGCGACGCGAAAGACTTTCTCGAGGCCATCGGGGTTCCCATCCCCCGACACCGAAACTTCAGCGACCCCGGGAAGGCGAAAAAGTTTGCCTCCGCCTTCTATCGGGATAACCCGACAAAGGACCTGGTGGTGAAGGCCGACGGCCTCGCCGCGGGGAAGGGGTCGATCGTCTGCAGCTCCGCTGAGGAGGCGGTCTCGGCGATCGAGAGGATCATGGTGGAGCCCGGGATCTTCGGCGATGCGGGCCGGCGGGTGGACATCGAAGAGAGGCTCGCGGGAAGGGAGCTGATGTTCTTCGCCGTCACCGACGGGCGGACGGTCCTTCCCCTGGAGTCGGCGATGGACTACAAGCGGGCCTTCGGACCCGACGAGGAGGTGGCGATCCGCCTCTACAACAGGCTATCGGGGAACCCCACCCTAGACAACAATCCCAACACCGGAGGCATGGGCGGCTACTCGCCCCACCCCTGGCTCGACCAGGACCTCACGGACCGGATCATGGAGACGATCGCCGTCCCCACCATAAAGAGGTTCAAGGAGGTGACGGGCTTCGATTACTCGGGGATGATCTACTTCGGGCTGATGGTATCGGAGGAGGAGGGGGAGCGGGTCCCGCGAGTCCTGGAGATTAACGTGAGGCTCGGCGACCCCGAGGCGGAGGTGATA
>CAZHAO010000251.1:0-2729 GCA_964530375.1 uncultured Methanotrichaceae archaeon | reverse complement strand
AAAGCTCGCGGAACTTCGGCATCGACGGGGCCTTCCCCTGCCCCCAGAGCCAGATCATGTTGGCGGGCCTTTTGCCCTCTCTCGCGCGGCGGAGGTTGACCGGATGTTCTGTGAGTATGGGGATTGATTCGAGCATCATATCGCGCAAGACGGTGGAGCCCTCGCCCGTCGGGAGGTATTCGTCGATGGGCTTCCCAGCGATGTCGTGGGGCGGGGTGCAGACCGCCGCAAGGCCGTCGTTCTTCTCCTGGACCAAAAGGTTTCGATAGCTCACGCCCGGATAGAGCCTGGCTTCGGGTTTGGCTTTCGCCAGGGCCGCGATCAGCTCGCTTCCTTCCTCCGAGGAGATGTGGCCTGCGCTGTAGTCGACCATGATCCTCTTATCCAGGTCGACGTTGACGAGGTTGCACCGGAAGGCTACGTCCTGGGGGCCTAAGGCCACCCCCGTCGCCGCCGCCTCCAGGGGGGCTCGGCCGCTGTAATACCTCTTCGGGTCGTAGCCCATCACCGAGAGGTTCGCAACGTCACTTCCCGGCGGCATCCCGGCGGGGACGTTGACGGCGAGGCCGCCGCGCCCTTCCCGGGCGATCCTGTCCATGTTGGGGGTCTCTGCCGCCTCCAGAGGGGTCCTTCCGCCAAGCCTCTCGATGGGATGGTCTGCCATCCCGTCTCCCAGAAGTATCACCAGCTTCATCTTTCGTCTCCATCTCCAGAAGCTTCGCCGATAGATCGTCGCGCCCTTCAGTTCTCCTCTAAATGAACGACGTGCTGATTCCAGCTCCCGCCGCCTTCGCCTCTTCCGCCTTCTTCTTTGCCCTCGCCCTCCGTTCAGCCTCAGGCAGCTCCTCCTCTTCCCGCATCCTCTTCTCCTCCCTCTCCATCGAGGCGAGGTGATGGTTGAGGACCTTGGCGAGCCGGTTGAGCTTCTCCCTCTGGCACGTCGCGCCCCTGGTGACGCCGTAGACGATGTCGACGACGGTTCCCTGCGTCTCCACCTTGTTTCTCGGGGGCATCACCAGCCGCGTCTTGACCCCCACCTTCGCGAAGTCCTCGAAGTCGACGGGGCTCTGGCAGACGATCACCGCCGGGATATCCGCCAGGGCCAAAATGTCCTTCGCCTTGTAGACGACGTGAGACCTGATGTTTCCGAGGTGGATCACTGCGATCTTGTGCCTCTCGATCTGCTCGATCTCCTTGGGGGCGAGGCCGAAGGTGGGGCCAAACCCCCTCGACGCCGATGGGAAGTTCTCGGGAACTCCAGCCCCCGCCTCCAGGACGAGGACGCTCGTCTGGATCCCCTCCCGCCGGAGTCCGTAGGTGATCTCGCAGACGGGCTTGGTTATGTGCCTTCGCCCCGGGGACATGGCGATGGCGATTACGTCTGGTTTGGAGGCCTCAGAGAGGGTTCCGCGCTGGGCGAGGCCGCCGCCCTTGGCAAGCCCCATGCTCTCTCGGCAATCCACAACCTGGGTCGTCCTGCCGATCATGAGAATTTATTCGGCGGCTAACGCATATTAGCCTTTGCCAGCCGTTTTTCGACTGGGCCCGCGCCCTTTAAGCCCCATGCCGCCGAGGGATCTATCATGCTCTCTTTTGTAGGCCTGGGCCTCTACGATGAGAAGGACGTCTCAGTGAGGGGGCTTGAGACGATCAGAGAAGCGAACCTGGTCTATGCCGAGTTCTACACCTCACGGCTTATGGGCGTCTCACTGGAAAGGCTCGCAGAGTTCTACGGCAAAGAAGTCCGCCTCCTGAGCCGGGAGGAGGTGGAGACGAGCCCCGAGGAGTGGATGGCCGAAGGCCGGGAGAAGAAGGTCGCATTCCTGGTGGGAGGAGATCCCATGATCTCGACGCCCCACCTGGACCTGAGGCTCCGGGCCCTCAAGATGGGGATCAAGACTCGGGTGGTCCACTCCTCCTCCATCGTCACCGCCGTATCGGGGCTCACCGGCCTTCAGAACTACCGGTTCGGAAGGTCCACCTCGATACCCTACCCCTACGTTGCAGGAGGAAAGAGGATCGTCGCAACGAGCCCCCGCGACGTCGTCGTCGATAACCTCGAAAGGGACCTTCACACCCTTCTCTTCCTCGACATCCAGATGGACAAGTACATGACCGTCAGCGAGGGGGCGGAACTCCTCCTGGAGATGGAGAAGATCTCCGGAGGCGATCGGCTCATCTCCAGCCTGGGCATCGGCGTCGCGCGGGCCGGCTCCGAGGACTCCCAGGTCTTGGCCGACTGGCTGCCAGGTCTCGCGGAGCGGGACCTCGGGGGGCCGCTTCACATCCTCGTCGTCCCCGCGAGGCTCCACTTCATGGAGGCGGAAGGGCTGGTGGCCCTGGCCGGGGCCCCCCGGGAGATCCTGGAAATGGCGAAACCCTGACCGAGAAAGCTTTAATAATACTCAGATATTCTTCCAGGAATACTGGAGGATTATCGTGCCAAAGATATCGGTGGAGATTCCCCAACACATAATAGATGACGTCAACCGCCACGTCGGAGACGACCGGAAGTTCGTCAACTTCTCCGACGCGGTCCGGACGGCTCTTCGGAAGATGCTGGACCAGCTCGATGAGATCGACCGACGCCAGGGGAGGCTGAGAGAGGAGGGCGAAGAATGAAGATGGGGCTCTCTCTGGAGTTCGACGCCGCCCACCGCCTTCCGGACTACGACGGCAAGTGCGCGAGGGTTCACGGCCACACCTACGACGTGGAGGTGGTATTGGAG
>CAZHAO010000250.1:0-2745 GCA_964530375.1 uncultured Methanotrichaceae archaeon | reverse complement strand
CCCCCGGACCAGCCCCTCGGCCAGGGTCCTGACGGTCCTGATGGGCAAACCCGTCACCTCCGCGATCTCCCCGACCGATAAAGGGCGACCTGCCGCGAAGAGGGCGGCCTCCACCACCGCCGCCAGGTCTTCCTCCTCGGATGACAAATCAGATCCACCTCATGCGAGCGGCTCCCCTTCGCCGTCGGGGTGCCTGGATATATAAAGCTCGCCGAAGAGGGTCTCCTGGGAGAGCCAGATCTCCCTCCTCCCCGCCATGAAGAGGAGGGAGACGTAGTTCAAAACGTCGTCGTCGCCGATATCGGAGAAGGCGATCCGATCCGCGGCCGCGAGCCTCTCGAATATCAGACCTCGGAGGGAGCGGATCCGACCCTCGATCCCCTCCTCGTGGGCCCGCTCCATCGCCTCCTCCACCGTCGGCACGGGCTTCTCCCTGGCCCTCCCGACCTTCCTCTCGGCGACGGTCTCGGCCCTCTTCAGCTCGGCGATCAGCTCGTCGAGGGTGACCGGCCGTCTCGTCTTTCTCCTTATCGGCGGGGCGGGGAGGCCCCCGACGGTCCGCCTCCTGAAGATGGGCTCGTCGTCACACTCGTCGAAGAGGTCGTCATCGGGCTCCTCCCCCTCCTCGATGGAGTCGGACTTCATCCGGAGGAGGATGCTGGCGTAGAGGAGGGTTCTTCCCAGGGCCGGAAGGTCTCTATCTCCCATCGCCTCGATCCTCTCCAGAAACTTCTCTGTCACCTGAGGGAGGTCCACGTCCCAGGGGTCGATCTCCCCCCTCCTCGCAAGGTCCAGCAGAACCTGGACGGGGTCCGGCTCCAGGCCGAAGGGCTCCGGAAGGTCCAATACATCGACGACGGAGCTCAGTTGAGACACACCCCCGTCACCGTAGATATGTTGTTCTCCTGCATCGTCACCCCGACGACGTACTTCGCCTCCTCTATCATCGGCTTTCGTAAGGAGACGACGATGAACTGGGCCATCTCGGCGATCCCCTTGATCAGCTTCGCCACCCTCTCCACGTTCGCCCCGTCCAGGAACATGTCGATCTCGTCCAGCGCGTAGAAGGGGGCGGGCCGGAACCTCTGGATGGCGAAGATGAAAGAGAGGGCGGTGATGCTCTTCTCGCCTCCGGACATCGCCTCAAGGCGGTGGAAGGCCTTCCGGGCGGGCCGGGCCCTGATGGTCATCCCGCCGGCGAGGGGGTCCTCCTCGTTCTCCAGGATCAGCTCCCCCTCGCCGTCGGAGAGGAGATGGAAGGTGTCCCTGAAGTTCTCGTTGATCCCGTCGAAGGCGGTCATGAAGGCCTCCCGCTTCATCTCCTCGTACCGGTCGAGCTTCGCCAGGAGATCTTCTCTCTCCCTCGAGAGCGTCTCCCTTCTGTCGCGAAGGGTCTCCCGCCGGTCGAAGACCCGGTCGTACTCCTCGATGGCCAGCATGTTCACAGGCTCCAGCTCCTGCATCGACCTCTCCAGGGCGCTGATCTTCCGCATAATCGTCTGGCTTTTGGGGGGCTCCTCGGAGACGTCGATCCCGCAGGCCTCGATCTCGGCCCTCAGCTCGTCGGCGGCAGCCCTCATCTCCTGGGAAGCCCCCTCTGCCGCCGCGATCCGGGCCCTGATCCGATCCAGCTCCCGGTCGGTGGAGTCGACCTCTCGGCTCTTGGCCATCGTCCTGTCGAGGAGCCGGCTTCTCTCGCCCTTGAGGCCGGAGAGCTCCTCCTCGATCTCCCTCTCCTTTTTGGCCAGCACATCGAGGGCGATCTTCGCCTCTCTGACCCGCTCGGCTGCCGCGCTCTTCTTATCGAGGGCGGCCCTCTTCTTTACCTCCCGGGCCTCCTTTCTTCTTGCAAGTTCCTCCTTCCGGGCAGAGCAGCTCGAAAGGCGAAGCCGGTCGCCGGTGATCTCGGCCTCGATCTCGGAGACCCTCCGCTCAAGCCCCAGGATCTCGAACTCGATGCCGTCGGCGAGGGCTGAAAGCTCCGGGATCTCAGAGCCCGCGAGACCTCTCTCAAGGACCCCGACCCGCTCCTCGAAACCCCTGGTTTCAGACTCCCTCTCCCTGATCTCCCGCTCGAGGGAGTCGAGCTTCTCCCTCACCTCGACGGCCTCGGCCCTCATCTCGGCGAGCCTCTTCTCCCGGTCCGAGATGGACCGCTCGAGCCGGAGCTTCTGGCCGTCGATCTCCTCGGCCCGGATCTCGATCCGCGAGACCTCTCGGGCCATCTCCTCCATCTCCCTCCGAACGGCGGAGACCTCGCTCTCTACCCGGTCGATCCTCTCGATGAGGGCCTCCCTCTCGGCCTGGCAGGCCGAGACCTTCCTCGTCGCCTCCTCCAGCTTCTGCCTCTCGTCGGCGGCGAACTTCAGCCGCGACTTGAAGAAGCCGCCGGTCATGGCGCCCCCCTTCTCCACCAGCTCCCCCTCCAGGGTCACCATCCGGTATCGGCCCATCAGCCTGCGGGCCGTCTCCAGGTCACGGACCACCAGGGTCTCCCTGAAGACGTGCCAGAAGGCGGGAAGGAACCGGGGGTCGAACTGAACTAGGTTGAGGGCGTAGTCGACGACGCCGGGCTCGTTCGGCGGCGACGGGGGCCTTCCCGAGGCCATCTTGTTGAGGGGGAGGAAGGTGGCCCGTCCGACCTTCGACCTCTTGAGGCTCTCGATCGCCCGGGCCGCGTCCCCGTCGGTCTCGGCGACGATGCTCTGGAGCCTCGCCCCCGCCGCCACCTCCAGGGCCGTGGCG
>CAZHAO010000249.1:0-2761 GCA_964530375.1 uncultured Methanotrichaceae archaeon | reverse complement strand
GGTACGCCATGTTCGAGGCGATCCACGGCTCGGCCCCGAGGATGGTGGAGGAGGGGCGGGCCGCGTACGCCGACCCCTCCAGCATGATGAGGGCGGCGGTGATGCTCCTCGGCACCATAGGCTTCGTCGAGAAGGCGAGGAGGCTTGAGATGGCCCTGGACATCTGCAGCCAGCACGAGAGGAGGGTCGTTCTCACGGGGAGGTCCGACGGGGCGACGGGGGCCGAGTTCGCCGACTACGTGATGAAGACGCTTCAGGACCCGGAGCTGGAGGCTAGGTGGAAGGGGTATCAGAGCTGAGAGGCCGCAACTGAGACGCTAGAACGCCGGAGGGGCCCGGTCGGGCGGGGGGCCGGGCCGCTTCAGCCGAGTTTGGAGATGCTGGTCAACGGACGTTGCCTATTCTTGTTTTCTCCAGAGCGAACCGGCGGCGGCGGGCGGCGCTTCGCGGGCCGTGGGCGAGATTGTGGGGGGATGGGATTCGCGCCGCTAAATTCCACCGCAGTGGAGAGCTGGGGCGGTGTTTTCGTAGACACGTCTTCACTCCAAAAATGTCAACTTAACGTTATCTTTAAGATTGATAGAGCCGTTCTCCAAAACAATACTTCTCAATCGCCCTCCCGAGGTTATCAGATGACACCCCCATCCCGTGGCAACATAGATATCGAAGGCTCCACCGACGAGAGCGTGCTTGTGACCGGCTCGCATAACGTCGTCATCCAGGCAGAACAGGTGATGCTCCAGGCGGCAGAGGAGGCTAGGCGGGAAAAGCGCGACCCTGCAAAGATGCTCCGCGTTCTGGCCTTGCTCGCCGCCCCGGTCTTCGATCCCCGAAACCCGGAACAGTCCCCGACACCTCTGGACCTGCACCAGGAGTGGCACGTCCTGGCCGAGGGGGTGAGGCGGAGCAACGCGCCCATCCTCCTGGCTCGGCTGACGCCGCCCACCCTGGCGTCCCTCCGATCGGCTCTATCCCCACGAGCTGAGATGCAGAAATCGTTTCCTCACATCCTCCATTTCAGCGGTCACGCCTGGCGGGAGGGGTTGCTTCTGGAGGGCGATCTGGGCCAGATCCATCTCGCCACCGCTGTCGAGATTCTTGAGGCGCTGAAGGATCTGCCCCACCCCCTGGACCTGGTGGTCCTCAACGGCTGCGAGAGCGCCGCCGACGCCAGCTCCGCAGCCCAGGCGATGGTGGACGGAGGGCTGGCCCGGGCCGTGGTGGGGCACGAGCGGTCGGTCCTGGACGCCGAGGCCGTTTCCTTCGCCGCGCACCTCTATGCCGAGCTGACGGATGGATTCCGGCTGGAGGAAGCCGTGAACCGCGCTCAAAAGGAGGTCACCACTCACAAAGTGATCCTCCTCGGCGACAGGGAGCTCTGTTTCCAGAACCTCAGCGGCGGGAATCCTTGGACGGACCAACGCTCGCCGCCTGGAAACCTTCCGGCGCAGACCGGCCTCTTCCTCGGCCGGGGCCGGGAGCTGGTGGATATGGCTCGCCATCTATCCCATCCTCCGGCGGTGGTGGTGATCTCCGGCCCGCCCGGGATCGGCAAGACCGGCCTGGTCCTGGAGGCCGCTCATCGGAACGGTTTCCGATTCCCCGGCGGGGTAGCCTACGCCAGCGGAAGACAGCTCGAGGGAAGCCGAGAGGCCACCGCCGCCGAGATACTGAAAGACCTGGCCGAGCCCCTCGGCCTCACCCCCGAGCCGGAGAGGCTGATCGATGAATTGTTGCTCTATACTGGCTCTCAGCCCACCCTCCTTCTGCTCGACAACATGGAGACCCTTCCCGAAGAGGAGCGGGCTCGGCTGGCGGAAGTCTTGCGCCGTCTCGGCGGGGAGAGCGCGGCGATCGCAGCCTTGAGGCCTTCGAGTGACGTCCTGGAGGATCTGCCGAGATCAAAAACCATATCCCTCCACCGCGGCCTCTCCCCTGAAGAGGCTGCTCGATATGCAATGTTTCTGGCCCGAGAGCGCGAAATACCCCTGACCTGGGACCGAGCCGCAGAGATCGCGGGAGCCGTAGACGGCCATCCCCTCCTCCTGGAGAAGTTGGTGGCCCAGGCGCGGAGGAGGGACCTCGAAGACCTTTTGCTGGATGTGGCGGAGCGGAGGGGCGATTATCAAGAGCAGCTGGCGAAGGTGTACGCCTGGAGCGCTTCAAAGTTAGATGATGCGGGCCGGGACGCATGGAGAGCTCTTCAGCTCTTTCCCGCGGGATGCGCCCCGGAGGTGCCCCTGCGGGCCGCCGCCGGGGAGGGCGGTCCTGTTGCCCTGCAAAAGGCCGCCCTGATCGACTTCGACCCCGCAGAGCAGGTCTGGCGCTGGCACTCCACTGTCGCCGAGTACGCCAGAATCCACTGGCCCCTTTCCGAGGAGGAACGGCGATCCCAGCTGGTCGATCTCCTCCCAGCCTGGACCGCCTGGCTGAAAAGGCTGGCCGCTGGAGACGCGAAATCGCATATGCGGTTGGAAAAGGCCCGTCCCAACCTTCTGTCGGAGATGGAGGTCTGCACCGAGACATCTTATGAAGAGGCATGGGCTTTCCTGGATGCTCTGGATAGTGCTTTACCATCGCCAGAGAGGACCTTGAGCCTGAGGGAAATTATAGCTGAGGTGTGGAAAACGAAACTTGAGATATTGCCCTCAGGCCAAGATAAACAGCGGGCAGGTTTGCTAAATGACCTGGGCGTGGCCCTCTCCAACCTGGGACGGCGGGAGGATGCACTGAAACCGGCCCAGGAGGCTGTAGATATCCG
>CAZHAO010000248.1:0-2770 GCA_964530375.1 uncultured Methanotrichaceae archaeon | reverse complement strand
CCAGGCAGATGTTGGCGCCAGCCATCGCGAGCTGGTCGAGGGGCGCGATCCCCGAGGCGAGCTTGTGGTTGCTGATGGAGCAGTGGGCGACGTTCACCCCCTGGTCGGCGATGATCGATACGTCCTTCGGCGAGAGCCAGGTGCAGTGGGCTGCGACCACCCGATCGCTGAGAAAGCCAAGGGAGTCCAGGTACTCGACGGGGCTTTTGCCGCTGCTTTTCTCGAAGCTCTCCACCTCCGACCTCGTCTCCGAGAGGTGGATGTGGAGCATCAAGTCATGCTTTTCTGCGATCTCTTCGGACCTGAGGAACGTCTCCTCAGAGCAGGTGTAGACGGCGTGGGGGCCGACGGCGGGGACGATCAGGTCGTCGCCTTTCCACCTCCTGACGAAGGGCTCGACCCTTTCGATCTGGTCTGGTCTCATATCGAAGAGGACTTCGCAGAGGAAGGCCCGGAGCCCCATCTCCTTCGTCGCCCGGGCGGTCTCGTCCATGAAGTAGTACATGTCGTTGTAGCAGGTGATCCCCGACCTGATCATCTCGAGGCAGCCGAGCTTCACCCCCCAGCGGATGTCCTCGCTGGTGAGCTTCGCCTCCAGGGGCCAGATCTTCTCCGAGAGCCAGGGCATCAGCTCCATGTCGTCGGCGTAGCCCCGAAAGAGGGTCATGGCGAGGTGGGTGTGGGCGTTGACGAGGCCGGGGATCGCCAACATCCCGGAGCCGTCGATCACCCTGTCGTCGCCGGACTCGTCGGCGATCCCCGATCCCACCCTCGAGATCCGGCCCCCATCGATGGCGATGTTCTGGTTTCGGAGAAGCCTTCCGTCCTCCACGATCGAGGCGTCTTTGATCAGCATGCTTTCCCCCTTCTCCCGGCATCGGCGTTAAAACTTTTGCGAGGGGCCCAGATCGCCAGCCTTAAAAAGTCCCGGCTCCAACGAGTCGGCGCGTGCTGAGGTAGCCAAGCGGCCCACGGCGCCGGTCTTGAACTCGGACCATCGCCTGAAGCGAGAGGTCCGACGGGGGAACCGGTGGCGCTCTCGCGCCTCGTGAGTTCAAATCTCACCCTCAGCGTCAAATTTTCCACGTATGATTTTGCACTTTTCTCGTATACTCCCCTGTTTCGATACCGCATCTTTAAATAGAGGAGACGAGTTCTAGGTCCGGCGCGATCACATTGTCAGAGTGATCATAAGCGCAAGAGTTACACAATTGGATGTTCAAAGCTCGTATGTCCTTGATCAAAACCGTCAAAATACGGTTCATAAATTAGATCAGAGCTAATTGATGACGACTATTCTGGCCCAAATTCATATGACAGCGTCCGACTGCGTAACCCCCAAGAGGTATAAAATGCAGTTTGAAAATCTAAATATTTCGGAACCGCTCCAGCGGGCGCTGATCAAAGAAGGATATTCCACGCCGACGCCGATACAGGCAGAGGCTATACCCCATCTTCTTAAGGGCGAGGACCTGATGGGCATAGCCCAGACCGGGACCGGCAAGACCGCCGCGTTCGTTCTGCCCGTCCTCCAGAGGATGGCGGAATTGGAGAAGGTCGCAGCCCCCGGCGTGCCGCGAGCCCTGGTCCTCGCGCCCACCCGAGAGCTGGCGGCCCAGATCGACGAGAGCTTCGGGACGTACGGCCAGTTCCTTCGGTTCAGGCACACCGCCGTATACGGCGGCGTCAACCAGGGGCCCCAGGTGAGGGCCCTATCCCGAGGCGTCGACGCCCTCGTCGCCACCCCTGGTCGGCTCCTCGACCTGATGGAGCAGGGCCACATAGATCTGAAGGAGATCGAGTTCTTCGTCCTCGACGAGGCGGACAGGATGCTGGACATGGGCTTCGCCAACGACGTCCGCAAGATCGTCTCGGCGTTGCCGAAAAAGCGTCATTCCCTCTTCTTCGCGGCCACCATGTCAAAGGAGATCGGCGATCTGGCGGGAAGGCTTCTCACCCGCCCCGTCCGAATCGAGGTGGCCCCTCAGGCGACGCCGGTGGCGAAGATCGAGCAGCGGATATTCTACGTGGACCAGAAGAACAAGGACCCTCTCCTCATAGGGCTTCTCCAGCAGAGATCGTTGAAGCGGGTTCTGGTCTTCACCCGGACGAAGCGGCGTGCTGACAAGGTCGCATCTGTGCTATCCAAGAACAGAATCCGGTCCGACGCCATCCACGGCAACAAGACGCAGAACCAGCGCACCTATGCTCTGAACGGCTTCAAGTCGGGCCGATTGCAGGTTCTGGTGGCCACCGACATCGCCGCCCGAGGAATCGACGTTGAGGATATCTCCCACGTCATAAACTACGACCTGCCGAACGAGGCTGAGAGCTACGTTCACCGCATCGGCCGGACGGGACGCGCGGGGGCTGCGGGTACCGCATACTCATTTTGCGCCGCCGACGAGAGGAGCTTCCTCCGCGATATCGAGAGGCTCACCCGAACGAAGATAGAGGAGATGGACCACCGATATCATTCGGAACAAGCGAAGAACGCCGTCGGCTCGGCGGCAAAGCCTGCCCCGAAGAGATCGAGGACCGAGCCGAGAACTGCGAGACACGAGAGGGGGCAGAGATCGGGTCCCCGAAAGTCGCGACTCCCTGCAGGGCGTCGCAAGCGATAGAACTTTCGGATCCGGTCAAAATTTTGGCTATTTTTCTCGATCGAAAAATGGCCGATCACCCTTTTTTGTAGAATCAGCATTTCGCCCTTTGATTTTATTCGAATACCCCGCAGCAAGCTGCGGGGTATTCGAATAAAATAAACAAT
>CAZHAO010000247.1:0-2786 GCA_964530375.1 uncultured Methanotrichaceae archaeon | reverse complement strand
CTAATGACCGGCGCGAACATGCCCCGCTGCTTGCAGCGGGGTGCGCTGTTTGACTGACAAGTTTCCGAGAAGTACGATCGGAGAAAACTTTAAGAATGAGTTAAAAAATCTCTTTAAAGAATAAATTGATGTCATACCACATTTTGCACCTTGAATTCTGAAATTGGTATTTTGCTGCTGTCTATTTGTGATATTGATTTCCGATGCGGTCGCATCGATCGGTTTTGCTGAATCAACTTCGGCATCTTCCGTATCCATCAGCTCTGGTTATGGTTTTATCTTTTGTACTGGCGCCATCATTCTGGCTATCGCCAGGATCAATTGCCATAACCCAGCTCCCACTTGGTACTAGGTGAAGGCGGCCGGCGCCCGGAGGGTGAGGCTCGTCCCCTTCCTCCTGGTGGCGGGAGGCCACGCCACAAAAGACCTGGCCGGGGACGGTCCCGAATCCTGGAAGAGCGCCTTCGAGAGAGAGGGCTTCGAGGTCGAGGTCCAGCTCCAGGGGATGGGCGAAAACCCCCCCGGCGGTGGAGGTCTTCGAGGAGCACACGAGGAAGGCCATCGAGGGTTTCAAGCAGGGCACGTGAAGTTTTCTATTCGGAGGTGCAAGTAGGAGACTGCTGACAGCAAAAGTTATATTTAGCAGACAGTGCCTAAGAAACTTAGGTCCCTCTAAAGTCGGAGATAGGTGAACGACATTGGCCACGCCGCCGCCAGACTTAACGCAGCCTGCAGAAGACGCGCCCTTCCGCATTCTGGTGATAGTATCCCGCCCCCTGGACGAAAGCGAGCTTCCGGAGATCGCCGACCAGTGGGCGCTGTACAGCGGCCTCTCCGCCGTGAAGACCCCCGCAAGCCTCGATTTTCTGAGGCCGCCGACGATCGAGGAGCTCCGGACCAAGATTCTGGGGCAATACGACGTCGTCCACTTCGACGGCCACGGAGCCTTCGGCCTGAGATGCCCCAATTGCTCCAGCCTCAACCCCGCCGGCAGCAGCAAATGCGGCCGGTGCTCCGCATCCCTGGAAGATGAAAAACCCGGTGGGTACCTCGCCTTCGAGCGGGACGACGGGACCGAAGACTCCCTCGCGGCCGAGGATCTGGCGGCGATGATAAACGCCGTCCCCGGACGGCCCACAAAGCTCGTCATCCTCTCCGCCTGCGAGTCCGCGAAAGGAGGAGACGCGAGCCTCCTCGCGGTCCTGAGGCGGGCCGGCGTTCCCGCCGTCCTGGGAATGAAGGAGCCGGTCCCTGTGGAGCTGACGGTGGCCCTCTCGCGGCCATTGTATGCCAACCTTGGCGCGGGCAAAAACATCAAAGAGGCGTTCGATTCGGCGCGCCCCTCTTTGGAGAGGCTGCCTCCAAGCGAGGAGGGAACTCCGGCTGAGGAGATCCCGGCCCTGGAGGGAGAGGGAACCCGCGCCCGGATCGTCCTCCATCCGACGGAGGGCGAGGTCGTCGTCGAGAGGGAGAGGATCTTCGTCCCGGAGTACGACTTCGTCGGCGAGTTCATCCGGGGCGATCCGCCCCGGGGCCGAAGGGGGCTCCTCGCCCGGACGGTCCGGGCCCTCCTCGCGGGCGAGAGGCTCGTCGTCCTCACCGGCCAGGGAGGTATCGGCAAATCGGTCCTGGGGGCCGAGGCGGCCCGCAGGATAGCATGGCGCTATCCCGGCGGCGTCTTCTGGAGGAGCGCTGCCGACGTCGAGAAGATGGGATTGAACGAGCTTCTGGACGCCTTCGCCCGCCCGGAGGTTTTTGGATACGAATTTCGAACTTTGACCGTTGATGCCAAGCGGGACGCGGTGCTGGACTATCTGCGGAACATGGGCACGGCGAGCCTGATCGTCGTCGACAACGCCGAGACGATTAAAGATCAAGCCCTCTGGCGATTCCTGGAGGGGATACCGAGGCCGTCTGCGGCTCTTGTGACCAGCCGGGAGGCGCTGGAGCGGGAGGGGTTCCACATTGACATCGACCAGATGGAGGCCCTGGAGGCGATTCGGCTCTTCATTGTGGAGGCGAGACGGCGCATGCCGGGATGGTGGGAGCACCCGAACTCTTCAGACAAAGAGATGCTGACTGAAATATCGAGCCACCTGGACGGCCACCCCCTGGCGATAAAGCTCGCGGCGGCGATGGTGGGAAGCGATTCTCTCGCGGTGATTCGAGATAGGCTCCGGGCGGCGCCCCACAAGGAGGTCTCCGAGCGGTTCGACTTCTCCTACAACCCCCTCCCCGAAAGCGAGAAGGAGCTCCTCCACCGGATGGCAGCCTTCGCCAGCTCCGCGACCGAGGTCGTGATCGAGATGACTTCGACCCTGAGCCTCTTCGAGGGGGACGCGACCTCGGCGCTTCCAGCTTGGCGGGACGACCTGACGGAGCTCGTGCGAAAGTCCTTCGTGGACACGGTGCCCGTGACGGCCTTTGACGATTCGGGAAATGAGGTCACATGGCAGCGATACCGGCTCCACCCTCTGATGCGCCAGTACGCCTCCGGCAAGGCGGGCGAGGAGGCGATGAAGATCCATCGGCAGCGGGCTGCCAACCTCTTTCTGGCATACGCGACCCTGTTCGAGAAGGACTACAACGCGCTCCAGGCCGAGCACGAGAACATCCTCGCAGGGATGGACTGGGCCTATGCCGCGAAAGAGTGGGAGATGGTGAGAAGCTTCGCATCGTCCACCGATTTTTATTTGAGAACCAGGGGTTACTGGATTGAAGATAAGATCAGGCTGGAGCAGGCGACTAAAGCCTACGAAAATCTGGGGGACAAGTCCGGCGTCGCA
>CAZHAO010000246.1:1559-2813 GCA_964530375.1 uncultured Methanotrichaceae archaeon | reverse complement strand
AATAATCCTCCACCTCTCCAGCCTCCATGACGACGCCGCTCAAATCAGGGACCTCCCCCAGTCCATCGATGACGATGTTGTAGAGAGGTAAAGTGCCGAAATTTGTCAGCGTGTAAGTGAACTCAACTAAGTCGCCTGGTGCCGCGACGCATGGGTCTGCTTCCACGTGAATCTTCATTGCACAGGATGCTGCCGATGCCGCGGGCAGAAGGACGAGGAGTGACGCCAAGAGGGCGATCACGCCAGCGGCCTTCAGCCCGGATTTAGCTGCTCTGAGCTCTTTCTTCATTTCTACCATTCCTCTTTTGGTGAACAAGCTAGAAGAGATCCCGATCCGACCTCCTAAGCTTTAGTTCATACGTATGTGTTATCAAGATATTAATAGATACCTACGGTGCATACTAATGTACAGATAAAATGAAATCCATGATAAGAAACTTAGGCTTTCTTCATATAAAGACCTATCTACTGCTTGATCATAACGGCTTCCATCAGTGGAAATTTAAATTTG
This sequence comes from uncultured Methanotrichaceae archaeon, assembly GCA_964530375.1. Taxonomy (GTDB): domain Archaea; phylum Halobacteriota; class Methanosarcinia; order Methanotrichales; family Methanotrichaceae; genus Methanocrinis. The sequence goes on along the minus strand of CAZHAO010000246.1, from coordinate 2,302 downwards.
AATCCCTTCATTTAATTCCAAACTTTGGGAGACATTTTTTATTAAGATTATTATTCTCATCTGAATAGAAAATCTGATGATTCATCGGCCCCCTCGGCCGACCAGGTCCTTCATAAAAATGGTGCTTATCTGCTCGCCGGACTGTCGACTTCTTGTATCGACGAATCCCTTTGAAGGCCTCTCCCAGCGAGAAACCGGCGGCGTCATCCACCTCCAGCGCTGCGGTGAAGCAAAGCCTTTAAATATAAGATAACCAACCATTACTAACTATAAGTTAGCTTTAATGCGGTGGTCAAAGAGGCATCTGTAAAAAAGGGATGGCATTGAGAAGATCGCAGAGAGATCGTTTACCAGATCCCAAAACCGCACCTTGCGGCATTCATGTCAAACCGAGCGGATAGGTTGAAATAAAAAGATATTGATATCGTATGAGGATTGATATGGCAGAGGAGTATACGCTCAAAGTTGGTGAAGCCCGTCCTTCCGACGTAGGAAGGGGGATCGCGAGGGTCGACCAGGCCGTCATTTACAACGCCGGCTGGCAGGCGGGGGACGTCCTCTCCATCGCCGGCAAGAAGAAGACCGCAGCCCTCCTTCTCCCCGGATATCCCGAGGATACCGGGACGGGGGTCGTCCGCCTCGACGGGAACATCAGGCGAAACGCCGGCGTGAGCATCGACGATCGGGTTCCGGTGAAGATCATCAAGTCGGCTCCTGCAGCCAAAGTCGTCTTTGCGCCGACG
>CAZHAO010000246.1:0-1549 GCA_964530375.1 uncultured Methanotrichaceae archaeon | reverse complement strand
GATCACCGGGGGCGAGGAGTACCTTCGCCGACTCCTGGACGGAAGGGTCCTCACCCGGGGAGACGTCATCGAGATCAGCGTCATGGGCAGGAAGATAGAGCTCGTAGCCTCCAAGATCACGCCGGCCACCGACGCAGTGATCATAGGCGACAGGACCGGGATCGAGATCAGCGAGAAGCCCGCAAAAGAGGAGAGGGCGATACCTCGGATCACCTATGAGGACATAGGCGGCCTCGGCCCCGAGATCAAGAAGATCAGGGAGATGATCGAGCTTCCCATGAAGCATCCCGAGCTCTTCGAGCGGCTGGGCGTAGAGGCTCCCAAGGGCGTCCTCCTCCACGGCCCCCCCGGCACTGGAAAGACCCTCCTGGCGAAGGCCCTCGCCTCGGAGACGAACTCTCACTTCACGACCCTCAGCGGCCCCGAGATCATGTCCAAGTACTACGGCGAGTCTGAGGAGAGGCTCCGGGAGATCTTCAAGGTGGCCGAAGAGGAAGCTCCCTCGATCATATTCATCGACGAGATCGACTCCATCGCCCCCAAGAGAGAGGAGGTTACCGGCGAGGTGGAGCGGAGGGTCGTCGCCCAGCTCCTGGCGGTGATGGACGGCCTGGAGTCGAGGGGGAAGGTCGTCGTCATAGGCGCCACCAACAGGCCCGACGCCCTGGACCCCGCCCTTCGGAGGCCCGGCAGGTTCGACCGCGAGATCGAGATCGGCGTTCCCAACAGGGCGTCTCGGCTTGAGGTCCTCCAGATCCACACCCGGGGGATGCCCCTCGCCGAGGACGTGGAGCTGGAGAAGCTCGCCGACATCATCCACGGCTTCGTCGGAGCCGATATCGCGGCCCTCGCCCGAGAGGCGGGGATGAGGGCCCTGCGGAGGGTCGTCCCCGAGCTGGACCTGGAGGTGGAGAGCATCCCCGTCGAGATCCTGAACAAGATAGAGGTCGTAAACGAGGACTTCGTCGACGCCCTCCGGGAGCTGGAGCCCTCGGCCATGCGCGAGGTGCTGGTGGAGTCCCCCAACGTCCACTGGGACGAGATCGGCGGCTTAAAAGATGTCAAGCAGGAGCTGATGGAGGCGGTGGAGTGGCCCCTCGCCTACCCCAAGCTCTTCAGCCACATGGCGGCCACGCCCCCCAAGGGGATCATGCTCTACGGCCCCCCCGGAACGGGAAAGACCCTGATGGCGAAGGCCGTCGCCACTGAGAGCCAGGCGAACTTCATCTCGGTGAAGGGCCCCGAGTTCCTCTCCAAGTGGGTCGGCGAGTCGGAGAAAGCGGTGAGGGAGACCTTCCGGAAGGCGAGGCAGGCAGCGCCCACCGTCCTCTTCTTCGACGAGATGGACTCGATCGCGCCCGCGCGGGGAAGCGGGACAGGCGACTCTCACGTCACCGAGAGGATGATCAGCCAGATCCTCTCGGAGATGGACGGCCTGGAGGCGCTCCACAACGTGGTGGTCATCGCCGCCACCAACCGGCCCGACATCATCGATCCCGCCCTCCTCCGCCCCGGAAGGTTCGATCGGATGGTCGAGATAGGGATGCCC
>CAZHAO010000245.1:0-2831 GCA_964530375.1 uncultured Methanotrichaceae archaeon | reverse complement strand
TCACCCCTCGATCCTCTCCCGGAGCCTCTTCGCCTCCCTAGCCGCATCCCTTTTGCCGAGGACCCGGGCCATCTCCTCGATCGCCTCCAGGTGGCGGACGATGGTGTCCAGGTAGTTTATCAGGTCGCCGGCGTAGGCGTATATCCCATAGGAGTCGGTGAACTCCTGGACGATCCGGTTCGGGCTCGCCCCCTCGGCCCGGAGCTCCAGGATCTTGAGGGAGACCTTCCGCTCGGGGCATCCGCAGTAGGGGGCGTCTTTGCAGCCGCATCTTGTGAAGTCCTTGGCGAAGTTCATCAGCTCCTCTCTCACCTTCGGGTCGAGCTTGGTGAGGTCTTCGCTACTGAGGAGGTCCATCACCGAGCCGTGGAGCGCCCTCGACGAGACCTGCATCCGAAGCGTGGCGGAGATCCGATCCGCCGCCTTGAGGTATAAATCCTCGAACCTCTCCAGGTCGACGGCCACCTCCAGGGGCTCCTTCTCCTCGGCGAGCCCCTTTCTGATCACCGAAACCTGCTCTGGGGACAGGAAGTGGGCCGCCGCCGCCCTTCCTATCGGTGTGGGATCTATTCCCCTCACGAGGCCCGCGTCTGCGAGAGCCGAAAGGCTCGAGTCGAGGTCGTCGAGGCCCATCGTAAGCTTGGTGAGCCGGACCAGGTCCCCCTTCGACCTCGCCACCACGGCGTTGGCCAGGACCTCCTCCTGCTGCTCTTCATCCTCGTACTCGGGGAGGACGTCCTCCATCTCGCCCCGCAGCAGTCGCAAAGCCACCTCGTCCTCGGACTCGCCCTTCCCGCCCGTATACCTCTTGCCAGGCTCGGGGAGGAGGTAGACTATCCCCCGATCGTGGTAGCCGGGCCTTCCGGCCCTTCCCAGCATCTGGTTGAACTCGTGGACAGACAGCCACTCGATCCCCATGGCCAGGGCGTCGAAGATCACCTGGGAGGCGGGAAAGTCGACGCCCGCTGCGAGGGCCGCCGTCGTCACCACGGCGTCGATCTTCCCCTCGGCGAAGAGCGCCTCCACCTTCCTCCTCTGGTCGTACTGCATCCCGGCGTGGTAGGCGGCGGAGTTAGGTATCGCCGTGGATAAGCTGTTGGCGTTCTTCCTCGAGTTGGTGAAGACTATCGTCTGGCCTTTGTACCCCGTCGACGAGGTCTTGGAAGCCGCCTCTCGGACGAGCCTCCTCAAGAGCCCCCTCTTCTCCCTGAATTCTGCGAAGATCAGGTGGCGCTCGATTGCTACCGGCCTCACCGCGTAGTCGACGAGGTCGGAGCCGAGCTGGACCGCCAGGGCAGCGGGGTTTCCGACGGTCGCCGAGAGGTATATGAACTGAGCGTCGGGGTATGAGAACCTGAGCCTCGCGATGAGCCCCGAGAGGCGATGGCCCCGTTCTGCCTCTTCCAGCATGTGGACCTCGTCGATCACCACCGTCCCGACCCTTCCCAGGTCCCTCCCGGTCCGGAGGAGCTGGTCGACCCCCTCGTAGGTCCCGACGATGATCTCGGAGTTCAGATCAGTGCTCATCCTCTTCCCCTTGCCGAGCTTGATTCGGGAGACCCCCACCTTGATCGAGGTTCTCGCCCCCAGATCCCGATAGAGGGAGAGCTGGTCGTACTTCTGGTTTGCCAGGGCCACCAGGGGGACGAGAAAGAGGAGCTTTCCCCTCCCCTCCAGGAAGTTTTTGATCCCGGCCATCTCCCCCACGAGGCTTTTACCTGTGGCCGTTGCCGAGACGACCAGGAGGTTATTCCCCTTCAAGAGCCCCCCCCGGACGGCCTTGGCCTGGACCGGGAGGAGGGTCTTCGTCCTCTTCTTAAGAAAAGTCTTGAGCTCGGCGGGGAGGTCGAGGGCCTCGACGGCCATGGGGTCCTCCTCCTTCTGGGCGGGGATCTCGTCGTACTTCGTTAAATCAGATTCGAGCCTCTCGAGGGCCAGGAGGGCGAGGACGTCGTCGAGGTTTCTTCTCTTGAGAAGGACCCTCGACAGGTGGAGCTTCGCCGCACGTCCCAGGTGCCTGAAGTCGGCCTCCCTCCGGAGCTCCTCCAGAGCGCACCCCTCGCAGATGAGGTCGCCCTTGTGCCGGACGGCCCTTTTGTCGAGGGGAGTGAACTTCCTTTTCTCCGAGAGGCAGTGCTGGCAGATCGAGACCTTCCGGTAGGGTAGCTGAAAGGCATCGAGAAATGCGACGAACTGGTCCTCGACGGCGGGGTCGCCCCTTGCGATGTAGATGGAGCCGGCCTTCCGCAGGAGCCTGATCAGGTCCTCGGGCTGGAGGTACTTCTCGTCCCCGTCTTTATTGACCAGAAACTTCTTGGGCCTTGGGCCTTTCGGCGTCTCCTGGAGGCGGAGGGACCCCTCGAACAGGGTCTGTCCCCCCCGGAGGGGGAGGATGAGGACCCGGGCCTTCTCGGCCCTGGCCAGAACAGCGATCGCCATCTGATCAGGACGCTGTGAGGTCGACGAGCTCGTACTTCAGCCCCTCGGCCTCGAGCCGTCCCATGAGGTTAGGGACCTGCTCGTCGACGCAGACGATCACCGACGACACTCCGTGAAAGGCCGACTCCACCGCCGACTCCTTCGCCCCGAAGAAGACGTCCGGCTCCCGGCCGACCTTTCTCAGGGCGACGAGAGACTCTATCCCCAGGGCCCCCACCACATTCCGCCCGGCGATGATCTCGGTTAGGGCCGCCAGGTTCACGTTCCGAGACCCCCCCAGCTGGACCCGGGGGACTTTGCAGACGGTGATCTTCCCCTCTTTGAGGCTGATCAGCCCCTTGAGGTTCGATACCCCGACGTCCTCCCCGGCCCGGGCTTCGGCGATGGTGACG
>CAZHAO010000244.1:0-2879 GCA_964530375.1 uncultured Methanotrichaceae archaeon | reverse complement strand
CCAAGGGGGGGACCCTGGTGGTGGACGAAGACGGCAGAACCACCCGGGAGGGGGTCTGGGCCGGAGGGGACATAACCACCGGAGCGGCCACCGTCATCAGCGCCATGGGCGCCGGGAAGACGGCCGCAGAGGATATGGATCGTTGGCTCCGAGAGGACGGCCCTTGGAACCGCTGACGGCCCACCATTCCGGCCAAGGGGCCGTTCTCGGACCCTCCGGTCCTGCGGCGCGGGACGCCTTCATCAGCTCATTTTTATCAGAGATTCGAGGGAGAAAGATAGATGGGATTCAAATCACCAAAAGAGACTACCTGCTCAGTCGACAACATCGGCTGTAACAAGATCGAGATGGCCTTCGGACCGCTTCTGACCCTGGGCTTTTTGGCCGGCGCTTTCATCGCCTTTGGAGGGTTATTGGCGGTGATCGTCGGCGGCGGGGTTCCCGGCCTCCGGGCGGAGAACCCCGGCCTGCAGAAGTTCATCTTCGGCGCGGTCTTCCCGGTGGGACTCATCCTGGTGGTGGTGGCCGGGGCCGAGCTCTTCACCGGCAATACCGCCTGCTGCATCCCGGCGGTCCTCTCCAAGAAGGCCTCCTGGTCGGGGCTAGCTCGAAACTGGACGGTATCTTACGTCGGAAACTTCATAGGCTCGATATTTGTGGTCTTCTTCCTCACCTATCTGACGGGCCTATTGGCCTCCGATCCGTGGCTTGGGACCATCACCGGCATCGCCGAGGCGAAGGTCTCCCAAGGCTTCTGGCCGCTCTTCTTCAAGGGGGTCGGCTGCAACTGGCTCGTCTGCCTTTCGGTCTGGCTCGCCATCGCCTCCGACGACGTGGTCAGCAAAGTTCTTGGGATATGGTTTCCGATCATGGCCTTCGTGGCCATCGGGTTTGAGCACAGCATCGCCAACATGTTCTTCATCCCCTCGGGGATAATGTACGGGGCGAGCGTCACCTGGGCCCAGTTCTTCACCGTCAACCTCATCCCCGTGACGTTGGGCAACATCGCTGGCGGCGGCTTATTCGTGGGCGCCATCTACTGGTACATATATATCCGCCCGAGATAGCCAAAAAGATTGGCGGGAAAAACCCTTGGGCATCCCGGCCCGTCTCTTAGCAGTCTTGCTTCGAGGTTCGACGTCTAGATGGAGATCACGTTCTCGCAGTAGCCGTCCCCCGAACACATCCTCTTGGTGTACATTTGACTGCACTTGGGGTTGAGGTTCTCCACGGCAGATCTAAAGTAGGCCTGACAAGCTTCGGAGAGATTCTCAGGGTCTCGTCCCGCCCCCTCCGCCTCCGCCAATAGGGGGCATCCAGTGATCTTCATCACCAGCCTATCTTCGGCCGAGTCTGAAATCTCCCAGTCGAAGTTGGGGCCGAAGATGATGCTCGATACGACGCCGAAGACCTCGCCGATCTCCGACGCCCCTTTATAAAGTCTCCTCTCTAAAACGTCCACGTCTCAGCACCTCAAATGCTTATTTTGGGGCGAGACGATTTGTATCTGTTTGAGATATTTTCACAAAGGTTATGAAATGTTAAGAAGAGGTCATAAAGGATGAGGCTCTGCGACGGGGAGGCTGCGACGTCCCCCCCAGCCCAGCTCCAACGGACGCATCGATCCCAGATGGCGCCGATCCGGTACCGTTGGAGCAGTTGAAGATCAGATCAGAGCCGAGAGGTAACCTCACCCCTCCCGGCCTTTCTTTCCTCCCTTCAGTTCACTCCAGCATCTTGGCGATCCTCTCCAGGGCTTGGCGGAGCCTCTCCTGGGAGGCGGCGTAGGAGATCCGGACGTTTCCGACGCCGCCGGGGCCGAAGGCCGACCCGGGCGTCGCGGCCACCATAGCCTCGGAGAGCATCCTCTCGGCGAAGCCATCCCCGCCGCCGAACTCCGAGACGTCGGGGAAGACGTAGAAGGCGCCGCCGGGAAGTGAGCACCTTATCCCGATCTCTCTCAGACCCGAGACGAGGAGGTCCCTTCGGGCCTGAAACTCCGCCACCATGGCCTGGATCGTCTCCTGGGGGCCCTTGAGGGCCTCGACCCCGGCCCACTGGACGAAGGTGGTGGCGTGGGATACGGAGTGGGAGAGGATCCTGTTCACCCACTTCATTACCTCCTCGGGTCCTGCGAGGTACCCCAGCCGCCAGCCGGTCATGGCGTAGCACTTGGAGAATCCGTTGACTGTCACCGTCCTCTCCGCCATCCCGGGGAAGGAGCCGAGGCTTATGTGCTCCTGGCCGTAGATGATCTTCTCGTAGATCTCGTCGGATAGGACCATCAGGTCGTGGTCTATGGCGATATCCCTGATCTCATCGAGAACCTCCCGGCCGAAGACGGCGCCGGTGGGGTTGGAGGGCGAGTTGACCAGGATCATCTTCGTTTTTGGGGTGATGGAGTCGGCGAGGTTCAGGGGCTTGAACTCATCGTCCACCTCGGCCCACCGGACCCTTCCGCCGGCGAAGTTGACGCAGGGCTCGTAGCTCACCCAGGAGGGGCCGATGAGGACGCATTCGTCGCCAGCGTCCAGGAGAGCCTGGAAAGCTGCGAAGATCGCCATCTTCGCCCCCGGCACCACTGAGACCAGGTCCGGGGAGACCTCGATGCCGTTGTCGTTGTAGAACTTCTCTGCGATCGCCGCCCGAAGCTCGGGGATGCCGCTGGTGGGCAGATAGTGGGTATCCCCCCGTCGAATGGAATTGATGGCGGCATCGCAGATGTTCTTGGGAGTATCGAAGTCCGGCTCTCCCACCCCCAGGTCGATGACGTCAAGGCCGGCGGCGTTCAGCTTTTTGGCCATCGCCGAGATCTTCATGGTGGTGGACTCGGGGATCGAGGCGAGTCTCTCTGAGACCAAAATCAATCACCCTTCAGC
>CAZHAO010000243.1:0-2945 GCA_964530375.1 uncultured Methanotrichaceae archaeon | reverse complement strand
AAGGGATTATAGCAATCGAAAAGCCCTATTTCACTGGATTTCTAGATTGTGCCCTCACAACTCTAACTCTCATGGATTCTCACGACCGGCGAGATGAAAACAAAATACTAATAGACACTTGTGGTGGATACTAATGTTCAGATGAGCATCTTGCCGCTCTAATTCTTTTAACGCGCCGTCTAAACCCTCCTTTCAGACGGCGGTGGTGGCCATTTCAAGCGAAGATTTTGATGCATCAATGCGAAAGCCGTCGATGCGACTTCGCATAACAATTTTCCAGACCTTCATAACCAATCAAAAGATTGAGGGCGCAGGGGTTCGGCCAGATCCCCTCCTGGAATTCGACGGTCGATCTAAAAGAAACGCTGACACTCTTGATCCGAAGTTCCGACCATCGGTCCCTTAAAGCTCGCAAATCGGCTTTTCATATATATGCCGACTCTCCGTCGGGTCCGCTAATCCGCGGCCCCTTCTTCGTCCCATCTTTTTCCAGGGAGCCTGGAGAAAAATCAGAATCTTGCGGCCCATCAACCCCTCCCATCGATGGGCTGGGGGCCCGCGGCGAATGATTTTTATATAATCCTTTCTCTCCTCCACCAGGTTTAAATAACTTATAATAATCCCTCCTTGGAGAAACGATCCAGACAGGTAATCCTTATGAACGTTGACGAGATAGAAAGGTGGGTCCTCAGCGCAGATCGGCGCCTTCTCTTGATGAGGACGATCCGGAACTCCAGGGTGGTCAAAGCGTCAGAAGTAGCTCAAATGACAGATCGATCGATTCAGAATATAAGCCGCGCCATAAAGGAGTGCGAAGAGCGGGAATTGGTTGAGTGCATAACTCCTGAGAAGCATACATGGAAGAAGTACATGCTCACCGATCTGGGACATCACGTTTTGAGAGAGCTTGAAAAACACGAAATGATCTGAGAGGCGTAGAAGGTTGATCTCATGAGTAACGTAAGGCTTACGGAGACGGTTTTTAGAGATGCTCATCAATCACTTTTGGCCACCAGGATGAGAACGAGGGACATGCTCCCGATAGCAGAGAAGCTCGACGAGGTGGGCTTCTTCTCCATGGAGGTCTGGGGTGGAGCCACCTTCGACTCCTGCATTCGGTACCTCAACGAGGACCCCTGGGAGAGGCTTCGGGCCTTGAAGCTCGCCATGCCCAACACCCCCATGCAGATGCTCCTCCGGGGCCAGAACCTGGTGGGCTACCGCCACTATGCCGACGACCTGGTGGAGAAGTTCGTCGAGAGGGCGGCGGCAAACGGCGTTGATGTCTTTCGGATATTCGACGCCGTGAACGATATAAGGAACATGCTGGTCGCCATCAAGGCCGCCAAAAAGACCGACGCTCACATTCAGGGGTCCGTATGCTACACCAGAAGCCCCGTCCATTCCATAGAGCAGTTCACGAAGATGGCGGCGGAGCTGGCCGACCTCGGCTGCGACTCCGTCTGCATCAAGGATATGGCGGGCCTGATATCGCCCCACGACGCCTACGATCTGGTCGCGTCGATGAAAGAGGCGGTGGACGTCCCCATCTGTCTCCACTCTCACTGCACCAGCGGCATGGCCCCCATGAGCTTCATCTTCGCCTGCGAGGCGGGGGTCGACATCCTCGACACCGCCATATCTCCTCTGGGCTGGGGCTCCTCCCACCCCCCCACCGAGAGCATCGTCGCGTCTCTGGAGGGGACCCCCTACGATACGGGCCTTGACCTAAAGCTCTTGAACCAGATCAAGAGGTACTTCGAGAAGCTGATGGAGGTTTATGCTCCCGTCTTCAACCCCATCTCCGCGAGGGTCGACACCAACGTCCTAGTCTACCAGGTCCCAGGCGGCATGTTATCAAACCTCGTCTCTCAGCTGATCGAGCAGAAGGCTCTGGACGAGTACGACGAGGTTCTGGCCGAGATCCCCAGGGTGAGGGAGGATCTAGGATATCCGCCCCTCGTCACCCCCACCAGCCAGATCGTCGGAAGCCAGGCGGTCCTGAACGTCCTCACCGGCGAGAGGTACAAGGCCGTCCCCAAGGAGGTGAAGGATTACGTCAAGGGGCTCTACGGCCGGTCTCCCGCGGAGATCAACCCCAAGATCAAGGCCGAGATCCTGGAGGACGAGGAGCCGATAACCGTCCGGCCCGCAGACCTGATCCCCCTCGAATACGAGAAGATGAAGGCCGAGGCTGAAGGCAAGGGCCTGGTCAAAAAGGTGGAGGACGTCCTCACCTACGCCCTCTACCTCCAGGTGGCCGAGAAGTTCCTGAAGGGCGAGGCGAAGGAGGAGGTCCTGAAGAAGGCTGCGCCCGCTGAGTCTCAGGCCGCCGTCAACATCGGAAAGCCCGCGGCCTTCAACGTCGAGGTGGACGGCGAGGCCTACCTCGTCAAGATAGCGCCCGCCGGGATGTCCATCGAGGCGGCGGAGCCGAAGGCGCCCAAGGACGGGGTCACCGTCCCCATGCAGGGCGTCATAATACGCTACGTGGTCGCCAAAGGGGAGAAGGTCTCCAAGGGGGACACCGTCGCCGTCATCGAGGCGATGAAGATGGAGAACGACGTCTGCGCCAACAAGGACGGCGTCGTGGCGGAGATCTACGCCGAGGTGGGGGCGACGGTATCTCCGGGCGACATATTGATGTCCATCGACTGAGATCGTCTGCCAAATCTGCCCAGCTGAGGGAAAAGGGAAGGCAAAGGGAAGGATCTGCGGATGTCGGTCAAAAGGGAACAGGTGCTCATCGAGGCTCTCCCGTACCTCCGGGAGTTCTACGACTCGATCATGGTGATAAAGATAGGCGGATCGATCATGTCCGACAGGGAGGTTCTGGACACCTTCGTCCAGGATCTCGTCCTCCTCCGGTACGTCGGAATCCATCCGGTCGTCGTCCACGGCGGCGGCCCCGAGATCTCCGAGAAGATGGCGAGGTTCAGCAAGAA
>CAZHAO010000242.1:0-2947 GCA_964530375.1 uncultured Methanotrichaceae archaeon | reverse complement strand
CCGCCCGCAACGTCCACGATGACGACGTTGCTCGGCTGGTTCTTCGATACGAAGAATAAGATGTATCGCCCGACCTCGTCGGCCTCGAAGATTATCCTATTGTAGCCCGGATATAAGGTGTAAGACCTGGAGTCGAGCGTCTCGTCGGGGCATATCCTGTAGAAGTCGGCCCACCCGCCGCTGGAGGAGTACGCCAGCAGCGAGAGGTATGCCCCCAGGGGACAGACGATTCGCTGGGCCCAGCTCGAAGAGCCCATGATCCAGAGGGAGCTTGCTCCCGAATAGGTGGACTGGTAGGCGCCGTAGGATGTGGACCGTTCTCCGAAGTAGACCGATGACGGCTCCCGCCCGGCCGGGTTGAAGCTCTCCACCTCGCCGCTCGCGACCGGAGCTTCCATCGAGAAGAAGTCGGTGAACTCTGCCGCATCCTCAGATCCGTATTCAAAATCTTCAAGGGGATCGATGGAGCCCGCGATGGGGACTCCGAAGATGATGGCCGACAAAAGACAGACCGCAAATCCAAAGGGTATCAAGATGAACACCTCGCCGGATTATATGTGTCTGATGATACAAAAATTTTGGCTCGGGTGCAGTCGAGGTTTTGCCCATCGGCATCCATCTGATCCAAGTCAAATCCCTTTCGAGTTCCTACCATCCTCTGAAAAGTTTGATCAAGGGCGAGGGCGGAAATATGTAGCTACTATGATATCGAGTCTTCAAACCTCGAGGTGCTCTCCTTGATCGTGACAGAACACGTCGACTTTCAGACCAAAGGAAACGCCGAGATGACGGACATGACCGCCAAGGTGGCCGCAGCCGTCGAGAGGTCGGGTCTTGAGACCGGGATAGCCGTCATCTTCGTCTCCGGCGCCACCGGAGCCGTCACCACCATGGAGTACGAGCCGGGGCTGGTGGAGGACATGTTGGGTGCCCTGGAGAGGATAGCTCCAAAGGAGATCGATTACGCCCACAACCAGAGGTGGGGCGACGGCAACGGCCACTCCCACGTCCGGGCCTCGGTGATCGGCCCGAGCCTCACCGTCCCTTTCTCCGAAGGAAAGCTCTTGCTCGGCACCTGGCAGCAGATCGTCTTTCTCGACCTGGACAACAGGCCCCGGTATCGGAGGGTCGTAGTCCAGATCATGGGCGAGTGAAATCGTCGTCATCCAACGCCTGGGATCGCTAGAAGACAGAGGGTCGCCTTCACCGACCGAAGGCCAGCAGGACCAGGAGGATCACAAACCTTACGAGTACGCTCATCCCCGTCGAGAAGACGACGATCCCGACCCCCAGCCTCGGGCCGAAGAGCCCGACGTAGCGGGGGAGGAGGCTTCTCGCGGCGAAGAGGGGGAGCATGAACATGCTTCCCAGCATCAGGACGATCATCGCCTGAAGATGGGTGATCCCGTTATTCGCGATCATCGGGCCGAGGAGGGATATCCCCACGATGGGGCTCGCGACGTAGGTCGTCAGAGGGACGATGCTCTCCGGCGGGATGCCGAAGATCTCCGCCAGGGGGAGGACGCTGAAGGCCTCGAAAGCCCCCCGGTCCCCGAGGGCGAAGACGACCATAGTCATGCTGATGTAGATGACGGCGATCTTGAAGAAGAGCCTCCTCTCCCGCCGAAAAGATCTCATCACAGCCTCCTTCAGGGACGCCCTCACCTCTCGGCCTCCCTCTGGAACCCGGCAGGTCCCCTTCTTTATGAAGAGCCTGCTCAGGATAACCACCACCGATATCTTGACCAGGGCCGTGATGATGAAAACGAGGGCGTAAAATCCCCCCACCACAAGGCCGAGGGCCGGAAGGACGATGGGGATCTGGTAGGTGAACAGCTCCCTGAAGTAGACGGGTATGCTGTTCATGATGGCGCATAAGACCACTTCGTTCTCATCGAGACGGCCCTCGTCTCTGAACCTCGCCACCATCCCGTTGGCCGCCACCGCCGACCCCAGGGATACGACGAAGGCCGAGGCGCAGGCGTCCGGAAGCCTCGAGAAGGAGAAGATCGGCCTCGCGATCCGGGCGAGCCCCTCCATCAGCCCCATCTCCGTCAGGACGCCGGCGCCGAAGAGGCCGATGCCGATCATCGCCAGGATCGGAGCTGCAAAATCCAGCGCCCTGAAGGCGAGGTCGATCATAGGATGAAGGTTCTGCCTCCCGATAGATTAACCTATTCCGGGACGGCGTCCAAACCGTGCGCAGATATCTATGGGGGTATAGTTTCAATTCAAAGCCCGTGGGGGTGAAATCTCAAGCCTATCATTTTAGCAATATTTATATGTGATATCGGAGAAAGATAGGTCCAACAATTAAGGGGAGTACACGAATTGATGTGGGGTGAATCATGATGAGATATCTTCCTTTCGGCAGGCTGGCTCTATTGATGCTGGTTTTGTCCCTGGTCGCCATCTCGGCCTCCTGGGCCCAACAAGATATGCAGTACGGATCAAAGGTGAACTGGACCGATGTAGACGAGTCGAGTGCTCTGAGTCCGTTCTACATGGGTCCGGAGTTCGCCTTCTGGGACGGTGGGATTCATGACGTCTTTGACTCTGACGATCCCGTCTACATAAACATAGATCCCACCGACGATGAGGTCAGCGAGAACGACGTCCGCTTGACGCAGTTTGACTCTCTCCCTGCAGGGTCTCAGGTGGCCAAGGCAGATAATGACATAGGACAGCCGCTGACGAAGTTCGGAACGGGCACCACACCGCGGGCAGAGCTGAGGTTTTTGGACGTGAACGGCGATCGGGCCTACAGCCTCAATGACCCCATATATCTGAATGTGGTGCCAGGCAAGATAAATTCCGGCGACATCAGGATCACCAGCTATCTGAGTTATCCTCCCGGAAGTAGGGTCGCGGACTCACATCTCGATAACGGCCTTCCGACCTCAACCCTTCCGGGGATGCTCAGCTTCTTCAACACCAACGGAAACAT
>CAZHAO010000241.1:0-2952 GCA_964530375.1 uncultured Methanotrichaceae archaeon | reverse complement strand
GCGCCGGTCATCGCTGACCTGAAGATAGCCGACATCCCGAGCACCAACACCCTCATCTCCGAGCAGGTCCTAGAAGCCGGAGCCAGCGGCATCATCGCCCACGCCTTCGTGGGGCGGGACAGCCTCTCGGCCTCTGTCGACGCCGCCCGCGAGTTTGATGCCCTCGCCTTCGCCGTGACGGAGATGAGCCATCCAGGCGCCTTGGAGTTCATGGCCCCCGTCGCCGAAAGGCTGGCGAGGCTGGCGGCGGAGTGCGACGTCGACGGGGTCGTCGCCCCGGCGACGAGGCCCGAGAGGATAAGGCTGATCAGGTCGATCGTCGGCGACCGGGCGATCATCTCGCCCGGAGTCGGCGCCCAGGGCGGCTCGGCCCGATCCGCCATCAAAGCGGGGGCCGATTACCTGATCGTAGGCAGGTCGATCACCGAGTCGCCGAACCCGGCGGCGGTGGCCGACGCGATCCTTCGGGAGATCCGGTGAGAGGCCGATAATCCCGCAGTCTTGCGTCAACAGACGGCGATAGGAATTATTAAAGTATTATTTTTTATTGATATATATTTTGTTATTTTTAAGCCAAAAGATTTATGAGGGAAACGAATTTATCTGCATTAAACATAACAACAAGTAAGAATATCATCGAGAAAACATTTAACGGAACTGGATCGACTGATCTTAGATCTTATGCAGGAAGTGAAGATGGAATGAAGTTACTGGTATGTGGAAAAGGCGGCAGCGGCAAGAGCACCGTCGCGGCCCTCCTCGCTAAGTGCATGGCAAAGAGAGGTTACGGGGTTTTGGTGGTGGACAGCGACGAGTCCAACTACGGCCTCCACCGCCAGCTGGGGATGGAGCTTCCCTGCACCCTCATGGACTACTTCGGCGGAAAAAGGAAGATGATGGAGAAGATGAGAAGGTCCTTCACCGAGGGGGAGAACGTCTCGCTCTTCGATGAGAAGTGGACCCTCGCCGAAATCCCGGCGGAGGCGACGACGGAGAAGGACAAAATCAAGCTTCTGGCGATAGGAAAGATCCACGACTTCGGGGAGGGGTGCGCCTGCCCCATGGGGGCCCTCTCCAAGAAGTTCCTGGACAACCTTCAGGTGGGCGAGAAGGAGATGGTGATCGTGGACACCGAGGCGGGGATCGAGCACTTCGGCCGGGGGATCGAGGCGGGGTGCGACGCCATCCTCGCAGTTCTGGACCCATCTTACGAGTCGCTCCTGTTATCGAAGAAGATCGCCGAGATCTCAGAGAAGATAGGAAAGAGCCTCTACTTCGTCTTAAACCGGGTGGACGAGGAGCGGAAGGCCGCCATGCTCGAGTTTCTCGACGAAAAGAGGGTCGTCGCGTCCATCCCCGAAACGAGGGAGATCTTCATGGCGGGGCTCGCCGGAGAGGAGTTAGACTTTGCGGTTGCGGAGGTGGAGGGGCTCGCGGACCTTTTGACGGGATAGGAGGCGATGGGCCGAAAATCCCTCTTTTTTTGGTCCCCCGCTGTTTTAGTGGGGGCGAATGCCCCTATCCAGAATTTCTCCAGAATTCTATTTTTAAAATACGATAATAATTTCTTAAACCGGAAATAATCACAAAATTGCCATTTCCTTATCTTCAACTTACTTAAATTTAATGCCTAATATCTTCTCTAAGGAGAGGACGAGTTCCGGCATGTCGTGATTCAGGATCTGCCAGAGGATTTCGTAGTCAATGGCATCATAGCCATGGATCAAGCGATTTCTCAAGCTCGTCATCTGCGTCCAGGGAATCTCAGGATGTTCGGATCGTTTCTCGTGTGGAACCCTGTTGGCGGCCTCGCCGACGATCTCCATAAGCCTGACAATCGCGAGGCCAAGCACACGATCGTCGACAAGCTCCTCTGCGCTTTTGCCCTTCGCTAAGATAATCGCTTCCCTGGCATGATCGAGCATCTGGCGCAGGGCAGCTTCAGGATCACGCCGTGACATAATGAACTTCCGATTCTCTCTCGATTCTGTCCCTAAAGCGAGGGCTCAAGAATCCGGGGGTGTTAAGATCCACCTTTCTCCCGATAATTCGGGAGAGCTCTTCTTCCATCGAGAAGAAAGCAAGTCCTGGAGTATGGCCGGACTCGAACTCCACAAGCACGTCAACGTCGCTCTCCGGCCCAAAGTCCTCTCTCAAGACTGATCCGAAGAGGGACAGACGGCGAATACGATGCCTGCGGCAAAAATCGGCTATTTTATCCGAGTCGATGGGTATGCGGGACATCTCTATTTACTTCCATGCGTGCAAAGGTTATAGCCTTTTCCTGAAACAGGTTCATCTGCTGCGCGTAGCCTATAACTGAGCAAGATCGTTTCTTGTCCGCGTGTTTGGGCGGGACCGATGGCAGGCACATGTCGAGAGTGGCGGCCACTCTCGTCCTCGGAACCCCGCTCGCCTCGTGGACCTCCCTGGCGGTCGCCTCGCCGAGCCTCACCATCCTCGCCTCGTACTCCGTCAGTCCCAGCTTTCTGAGGCCGCCCCCAATTTCGTCGTTCATTGTAACTCGGTCAGTTACAGCAAAGCTAAATATGGCGCTGGCCGCTTTATCTCATAAATGGGATTGTGAGGTTTTAGCATGAACGCCGAAAGGTCGCCTCCATCAAAGCTCGCCACTCCTTCGAGCCTCTTGCTGCTCGCCCTCTCCCTTCTGATAGTTCATCTGACGGTATCGGCAGCGGTCCTTCAGGGGTCTCCCAACGCCCTGGAGAAGTTTCCGGACGACTTCTACAAGGTGGAGGGATCCCCCGATATCGCCGCCACCCTCGAGCGGGCGAGGGTATACCAGGGCGACGAGACCTCTCTTTACCTGACGCTGACGAACAGGGGCATGGTCACCTCCATCGAGGTGAACGAGGACCCCTCGCGGTCCGCCCCCGAGGAGGTCTACGCGGCGAAGGTCGAGCTGGAGATGGAGAACGGCAGGACCAGTGC
>CAZHAO010000240.1:0-2970 GCA_964530375.1 uncultured Methanotrichaceae archaeon | reverse complement strand
TCATCTCCGGAACTTATGCAGCTCTCAGCACAAGCGTCGTCGCCCCGACATCGGTGAACATCTGCGAGTCGAACCGCTTTGCTGCGTACGTCAACAACACCGGGTCCACCCCTGAAAACGATATAATCCTCAACGTCACCCTCCCCTCGGGATTCTCTTACGAAAGCGGCACCACCAGCATAACCTTCCCCAACGGCTCATCGAACGACGGGCCCCAGATAGATGGACCCTATCTCGAATGGAACCTGACGGATATAATGACCACCGAGACTGGGGTGGTGATTAACGAAATCCTTCCTAACCCGATTGAAGATCCGGACGGATCAAACGAGAGGGTTGAGCTTTACAACGCCGGCTCGACCGCCGTAAACGTTAGCGGTTGGTACATAAATGATACAATAGGCAATAAAAGGGACATAGAATCTCACATAATATCCGGCAGCATCAACATGACCCCCGGATCGTTTTTGGTGGTCAGCAAAACCAATCTCGACAACGGGGGCGACGACGTAATCTTATATGACGATATCGGCAACCAGATTGATTTGGTCACTTATCACGATTCGAGTTCTCATGTAGCGAAGAGCTGGGCCTGCATGCCCGACGGCTCCGAGCTCTGGAGCTGGAGAAATTCCACCCTCTTCGCCACCAACGGCGACCTCGCCGCCGGAGAGCGGATCAAGGTCGAGTTCAACCTGACCACCGCCTGCGACACGCCTTCGGGTGAAAGGATCAAAGCCGACCTATTCTATTTGGGGGGTTCGGATTCCCGATCGTCCGCCGCGATGCTCGTCAAGCATGGCTTCTTGAACCTGGCCAAGACCCCCACCGTCGTCGAGGCTGGGGCTGGAGACGTCGTCAACTGGACGATCGCCGTCGAGAACACCGGCCTAGGCCCCGCCTACAACGTCCGGGTCAACGACACCCTCTCCTCGGGCCTCAACCGCCTCTCCATAGACTCGCCAGGCGGGGGGATGAACTGGACCTACGAAGTCATCGCTCCCGGCGAGAAGAAGACCGTCAACATCTCAGCGAACGTCACCGCCTGCATAGACCTCTTCAACGAGGTGAACGCCAGCTGGGGATGCGACGGCTCCCCATGCCAGGAGGTCTACGCCAAGGCCAGCGTCAAGTTTGTCCCCCGGGACCCGGACCTCAAATACACCGTGAGCCCGATGGTCGTCCCCTACTGCGGGAAGGTCACCGTTTACGTCAACGTCACCAACGAGGGGGAGGGCGGCATCGCCGACCTGCAGCTCCAGTTCTCGGGGATCTCCGCCGATTACGTCGTCAGCAACGTCTCGGGCGCCACCTTCTATCCCGGAAACGAGACCTTCTGCATCTGCAGAGTCCCCTCGGGGGGATGGAATAACTTCACCTTCGACTTCGGGATGGCCTATGGAGGCTGCGGCGCCAAAGGTGCGGCAGGAACCGTCACCATATATCCTCACCACCACGACGACTGCGGAAACCCCTGGTATCCGCCGGTAGACATCGTCTCTTACTCGATGGACTCGGCGACGATACCGTCGATATCCGTCTCCAAGGCCGCCGATAAGTCCGTGGCCTACCTCGGCGAGGTGGTGAACTACACCCTGAACGTGACCTACACCGCCGGCTCCTGCGACGAGAACACCACTCGGACGATCGTCGACTTTTATCCAGCAAACTTCACCCTCATCGATTCTGCTGGCGGCGCCGAGGACGCAGCAAATCACACCATCGCCTGGACGAACCAGACCCTCCAGGACGGCGTGGCCTGGTCGAGGACGATCAGGCTCAACGCCTCCGTCGAGAAGGCCGCCTGCGACTGCGGAAAATCGGTGACTAACCTGCTCAACGTCTCCGAGGGGGTCGACTGCTGCGGCTGCAGCATCTCAGGTGCATCCTCGGCGGAGGTGATCATCGAGTGCGTCAACGAGACGGTCCTGGCCTCTTCGGCGAAGTTCGCCTCACCGACACCCCAGGAGAACTGTCGGAACGTCACCTATTGGACGGTCTACACCTTCGCCGACGACGTCGGCTCTCTCAACTGGACAAAGGTCAACTTCACAGAGCTCGGCGGAAACCTCCAGACCTTCCCCGACGGAAACGCAAGCGGAACGGCCACCTTCACCGTCAACGGCTCCTGCAGCACAAGCCAGACGATCACCATCGGAAGCCCGACGAACCTCGGCTTCCTCAACGGGGCATGCGGTCCCCTCGGAGGAGGCACCGTCCTCAACATCTCGTACACTTTGCGAGAGCCCCAGGTCTGGTCGGGCCCCGACTGGTCGGCCCTCTGCATCGAGGGGTACGGCTCGGGATGCTCCGGCGACTCCTGCCTATATGAGTCGGCCTCCGTGGCCGTGAGCCAGGCCGACTACTCCATCGGGATATCGGGGGTTCCGACGAGGCTCGACTCCTGTCAGGTCTTCAACGTCACCATCACCCTATCCAAGGGGAGCCCCGACGCCGATCCTCGGTGGATCGGCCACGAGATGCACATCATCTACGACGACACCAACTACAGGTACCTGGGCCCCGCCGTCATCAGCGGGATCACAAACTACGTCAACGAGTCTTACTCGGTTCCCGTGGCCTCTTTTGAGCCGACACGCTCAGGAAACGACCTGGTGTGGCGCCTCGGCGCCAACATCAGCCGCGGAGGGAAGATCGAATTCCCGGTTGAGAAGAGGTGTCCTCCTGAAAAGGAGATGAACGCCTTCCTCAACTACACCGACAACTGCGGGGCTCTTCAGACCGGCAACGCCTCAGCCTCTCCGTCCCTGGTCCTCTCCGGAAACATCATCATCCAGAAGAACCCGGAGGTGATCTTCGCCCTGGACAAGAACGTCAGCTGGAAGATCTACGTGACGAATTCAGGGTCTGGGACCGCCTACAACGTCACGGTGAACGATACCCTGGAGACGGACCTCGCCTATGTCAGCTCCAAGATCGACGGATCTGCCGACCCCGCCAACACCACGG
>CAZHAO010000239.1:0-2999 GCA_964530375.1 uncultured Methanotrichaceae archaeon | reverse complement strand
TTTGAAAAATTTTCTTAGTCATCGGACCCGGGCCTCTGGTGAGCAGGTTAAAATACGAACGTCGCCAAATTCGCTCCGTGGAGGGGTTACGTTGGCCAGGCCTCTGGTGCTCGGAAACGGCAGAATTCTGATCTGCGAGGACGAGAGGGGGACGATCAGAGACGTCTACTTCCCCTTCGTCGGCCTTGAAAACCACGGCCACTTCGTCAGGGCCGGGATCTGCGACCTGAATGATCCCCGCAGATGCAGCTGGTTTGAGGGCTGGAGCCCCGTCCAGAGCTACAAGTCGAGGTTCCGCCGGGAGTTCATCGGAGATTCTCCGATCCTGGTGGGGGACCCCAAGCCTGACGAAGGGGGGTTCGTCGGCGGCCTGATCTCGAACATCGGAGAGACGGCCTTTCGAGATCCGGCGGCGGGCCTCGAGGTCGCCGTCTTCGACGCTGTCCACCCCTCTCTGAACGTCTTCTCAAGGGTCTTCGATATAAAAAACGTCTCGGATGCGAGAAGAGACCTGAGGCTCTTCTCCAACCAGAACTACAGGATTCTGGAGAGCAAGATCGGGGAGACGGCGGTGGTGGACCGGGACGTTCTGATCCACTACAAGCGGGATCGGTACATCCTCCACGGGAGCGATCCTCACTTCGACCAGCATGCCACCGGCACCGCCGAATGGGGGGGCCTCGAGGGGACCTGGCGGGAGATCCTGGAGGACGGCAGCCTCAGCGGAAACCCCGTTGCTCACGGGTCGGTGGACTCGACCCTCGGCTGGACGATCATGGGGCTTGGGCCCGGAGAGTCGCGGAGGGTCCACCTCTGGATCGCCTTCGGGAAGAGCTACAAATCGGTGATGAACTCTCATCGGCGGCTCACGGGGGGAGAGAGGCTGAGCCTCTACAAGACCTCCTTCAACTTCTGGAACTCCTTCCTCGAGCGGATATCCGTCCTCCCCGAGGCCCCCCTCGTAGACCGGCTGCCGAGAAGGGTTCGCGAGGTATTCTACAGGAGCCTTCTGGCCACCGTCGCCCACATGGACGTGAACGGCTCTGTCATCGCATCCTCCGACTCAGAGATCCGACAGTTCGGGGCCGACCTCTATTCCTACTCCTGGCCGAGGGACGCCGCCTGGGCCGCCATAGCCCTCGACCGGGCGCGGTACCATCACCTCACCGGCGAGGTTTTTTCGTTCTTCGCGAAGACGATCACCGATCGGGGATACTTCCTCCACAAGTACACCCCGGCTGGCGACTTCGGGTCCACCTGGCACCCGGTCCCCATGATCCAGATCGACGAGACGGGCCTGCCCCTCTTCGCCCTCAGCTTCAACTGGCTCGTCGCGAGGAACGTCTGGACCGCGGGGAGGTACTTCGGGTCGATCGTCTCCCCCGCGGCGGGCTGGCTCCTCAGGACCCTGGATGAGTCCGGCCTTCCTCCGGCCAGCTTCGACCTCTGGGAGGAGAGAAAGGGGGTTTTCACCTACAGCTGCTGCACCGTCTACGCCGGCCTTTCGGGGGCGGCGGAGCTGGCCCGGGCCCTCGGAGACGACGCCCTCTCAGAGGCCTGGTCGGCGGCGGCGGGCAGGGTCAGAAAGGCGATTCTGAGGGACCTTTACGACGATCTGCTCGGCAGGTTCAGGCGGTCGATCGAAGACCCAGCCCTCGATTCCTCCCTCTTTGCCATCTGGTGGTTTGGGGTTCTCCCTCCCGAAGACCCCCGGGCGAAAAGGACGATGGAGGCGGTGGAGCGGGATCTCTCGCGCCCCTCGGGAGGCGTCGCCCGGTACGAGGGCGACCTTTACGGCGGCCGGATGGACAGCTGGATCATCTGCACCCTCTGGCTCGCTCAATGGCACGCTGCGGTGGGGAATTTCGAGAGGAGCCTGGAGCTATTAAAGTGGTGCGCAGATCACGCCCACCCCACCACGGGTTTGTTGCCGGAGCAGGTGGCCGACGACGGCAGCCCCCGGTCTGTTCTGCCCCTGACGTGGTCTTGTGCCGCCTTCGCCCTCGCGGTTTTGGAGTACCTGGAGGCCCTGGGGAAGAGCGAGGGAAGGTGCGATCTTGAGAAGATGAGATGACGATCTTTAAATCAAGCCAAAACGAGCGGCATCTCGGCCTCGATCCTCTCTTCAAGGCGGCGTTGGAGGAGATCGAAGATCCGATCCACCTCCTCCGAGGCGGGAAGATGCTCCCTCATCCGTTCAAGGTATCCCCTATCCCTGACCGCCGCCAGAGCTGGCCAGAAGTTTATGTCGAAGACCCAGCTCGCCTGGAGGAGCTTGAAGTCGTTCAGGCTCCTGAGGTTCTTCGACTTCACGATCTCTCCGGCCAGGATATCTCTGCGGACCTCCTCGCTGATCCCGGGCGCATCGGGAAGGTCCAGCTCCAGAGGCTCGTTCCGGTATCCCTCCGTCTCGCGCCTCTGGTAGTAATCGAGGAGGACGGCCCAGATGTCCAGTTTGTCGGCGTCGCGAAGGAGCTTTGA
The DNA here is from genome assembly GCA_964530375.1 of uncultured Methanotrichaceae archaeon. Taxonomy (GTDB): domain Archaea; phylum Halobacteriota; class Methanosarcinia; order Methanotrichales; family Methanotrichaceae; genus Methanocrinis. Next base: position 518 of record CAZHAO010000239.1, on the reverse strand, counting down.
GAAGAGGAGGCACCTTTTCGACTCGCCCTCGGGAAGGGCGGCCCGGTTGTGGTATGATATCGCTTTGAGGATGAGATCTCGCTCTGAGGGGTCGAGGTCGTCGAGGACGCCGTTTTCGAGGAGGACTTTGACGGAGAGGGCGGCGTGGTCGCAGGATCTCCTGTCAGAGAACGTCCCGTAGAGGGCGTACTGGGAAAAGCGGCCGAGGTCGTGAAATAGGGCCATCGCTCCAGCGAGGCGGAGGTCCTCGTCGTCGAGGCCGAGGGCACCGCCGATCTCGCGGATCTCCCGAAGGACGCGGCCGGTGTGCTCCTCTTTCAGGACTATGTTTCTCTCCTCGTCGGGATCGCCGGACTTGAAGGTCTTTACGTATCCGCGAAACCAGCGGGAGAGGTCGTCGAAGGCGTCTTCATCCATCCAGCCGCAGAAGAGACCCCAGGGGTTTTAATCTCTTTTCATCAGCGGGTCGTGTACTTGTATGACTGAATAATTTATATATTAGCACCTCCAACTATGAT
>CAZHAO010000238.1:0-3009 GCA_964530375.1 uncultured Methanotrichaceae archaeon | reverse complement strand
CGCCCCTGGAGGTGAAAAGACAGGTCGCCTACGCCGGCACCCTCCGGGAAGGGGACGTCTCGCCGAGGCTTGAGTTTCCGATAGAGGTATACGAGAACGCGCCGCCCGGCGATTATGACCTTTTTGCCGTCGTCAACTATACCTACCAGTGGGACGTGGCGGCAGAGCCCGAATCGAGCCGCCCGGAGAACCCCGATATATACTACCTCTACGAGAGCGAGAGCCAGACGCTTCCCCTGACGGTCCGGGTGGAGCGGGAGAGCGGGGCGGAGTTTGAGGTGCTCAAGGTCGATCCGGAGGATCTCGAGGTCGGATCGACGGATAACGTGGTCAGGGCGACCATCGAGAACGTCGGCGACGATTATGCTCAGGACCTGGTGGCGAGGCTGCGACCCGAGAGCGGGATCTACGTCAGCGTCGACGAGTCCCCGATCCCCATCCTCCGTCCCGGGGAGACGGCCGAGCTGGTCTACAAGGTGGACGTCTCAGGTGACGCGGTCCCGGAGAAGACCTATTCGCTCACCATCCTCTTTGAGTTCTCCGACTCCAAGAGCGACGATCTGACGGATACCGAGACCGCCTACCTGCGGATCGAGGACAACGGGAAAGAGGCCTTCATCTTCGCCGCCCTCCTCGCGGCTCTGGCGGCGGCGGGCCTTGTGATCCATCGCCGGAGAAGGGGCCAGGTCTAATCACGCGGGGGATGGCTCTTGAAAGACGGAGAAAACTCGGCCCAAAACTTGGCTCCTAACTCAGCTCTTAACTCGTCCCCCGTCTCTTTCGAGGATTACAGCATCGTCGCCCAGGGCCTTCAAAAGAGCTTCGGCAAGCTCCGGGTCCTCTCCGACTTATCGGTGAAGATACCCCGGGGGACCACCTACTGCCTCCTGGGGCCGAACGGGTCGGGGAAGACGACCTTCATCAGGGCGGTGGCCGGCCTCCTTCACCTCGACGGCGGCGACCTCTCGGTCCTTGGAATGCCCATCTCCGAAGCGAGGATGGTCCGTCCTCGAATCGGCTACATGACCCAGCACAGGGCCCTCTACCCCGACCTCACCCTCCAGGAGAACATGGAGTTTTACGCCGGCCTCTATGGGATTGAGGGGCGGCGGATGGCCGAGAGGATATCGGAGCTTCTCGATATGGTGGACCTCGCCGAGCACGCCGATCGGATCACGGGAGACCTCAGCGGCGGGATGTACCAGAGGCTCTCCCTCGCCTGCACCCTGATCCACGAGCCGGAGCTCCTGCTCCTCGACGAGCCGACGGTGGGGATCGACCCGGTCCTGCGGGAGGCCTTCTGGCGGTTCTTCGACGATCTTGCCGAAGGAGGGGCGACGATCCTCATAACCACCCACCTGGTGGACGAGGCCGATAGGTGCAGGATCGTCGGCTACATGCGGGCGGGGCGGATGCTGGCGGAGGGGAGCCCCGAAGAGCTGAAGAGGCTGGCGGGGCTCCGGCCGATCCTGAAGCTTTCGGTGAAGGAGCCTGAGGCGTCGGCCTCCAGCCTCGCAGCCGTGGGGTTTGACGCGAGGGTCGCCGAAGGCGAGCTCTACGTCGCCATCGAAGAGCACCGGCAGATCAAGGAGGTCTTGGATCTGGTCGAACCCCTCGACCTCCGGCTCATCGAGCCGACCCTCGGGGATGCCTTCCTGAGGCTTGCGGAGGGGTCGAGATGACCGACCCGATTCTGAACGGAAAGAGGGTTTTAGTGGTGGCGAGGAGGGTCGTCCGCCAGCTGAAGCGGGATCGAAGGACGATCGGCCTGATCACCTTCTTGCCCATATTCCTGATGATCCTCTTCGGCTACGCCCTCTCGGGGGAGATGTCCGGCATAAATCTCGGAATCGTGGACTATGGCGGCCAGGACGATCTGAAGGATCACCTCGCCTCCGTCGACGACTTCGCCCTCCTCTTCCTCGGGTCGGAGTCGGACGCCGAGAGGCTGATCGTCGAGGGGAGGCTCCACGGGGCAGTGGTGATCGGAGAAGAAGGGGATGAGGTCCGGGTTTTGCTGGACGGGTCGAGCCCCCAGATAACAAATTCCATCATGGCCGAGGTGAGGGCGGGCCTTACTTCGGGGGAGACCCCCGAAGGCGCGGTAGGGGGCGGGGCTGATGGAAGTGGCATGGCGGAGGTTGGCATCAAAAAATATGGCGCGGTGGGAGGATACGGAGCCTCCGGAGTATCAGGCGGCTCTGGCGGCTTTGAGGGAAGCCCTGAGATCGTCAAGCGCTATATTTATGGGTACGACCTGGAGATGATGGACTCCGTCGGCCCCGCGGTCCTGGGCCTCGTCGTCTTCTTCTTCACCTTCATCACCGCCGCGATCTCCTTCCTCCGGGAGAGGACCCAGGGGTCGCTGGAGAAGTTCATGGTCTCGCCCCTCAGCAGGCCGGAGATGGTGGCGGGCTACCTTTTGGGGTTCAGCCTCTTCGCCCTCCTCCAGTCGGCGACCACCTTTCTCGTAGTCGTCTTCGTCTTCGACGTCCCCATGAACGGAAGCCCCCTCACCGCCTTCGCCACGATCCTCCTCCTGGGGGCGGGGGCTCTCGTCCTGGGGGCCTTCCTCTCCAACTTCGCCAAGACGGAGTATCAGGTGGTCCAGTTCATACCGATGGTGATCCTCCCCCAGGTCGTCCTCTCCGGCGTCTGGTGGCCCCTGGAGTCGATCCCGGCCTTCATCCGGCCCATCTCCCGCATCCTCCCCCTCACCTACTCCAGCGATGCCCTGAGGGCGGTGATGCTGAAGGGGGCGGGGATATCGGATATCCTGGTGCCCGACCTGGTCTTTCTGGTGGGGTTCTTCGTCATCGTCTTCGGGGCGGCGACGCTGATGCTGAAGCGGGAGGTGGGTTAGTCAAAATTGTCTCGACTCGGATGGGGTCCGGAGCCAAGATTGGACACATGAAATTCGGATCACCCCTAAAGCCTCGCCCTCGCCGCCTTATTCACGCTCTGGTCAGGGTCCTCGGCGAGGCTTCGCACCAGACCCTCCGGCGTCGC